>NZ_JBFUHM010000006.1:0-146230 GCF_056402395.1 Peribacillus sp. P4_B1 | reverse complement strand
ATCCTCGGGTCTACTTGGCATGGAATTACAAGGAGCAATGGCTATTTTCACCGTTAACTTGAAAAGAATATTGAAATTAATGGCCTAAAAAAGTGACAAACAGAAGCAAAAAAAGACGATTTCCATTCAAGTACCGAATGAGAATCGTCTTTTTTTAATTTGATTTACCGTACTAGTTAGAAAAACGTGAGTTTTTCAGCAGCCTCGTTTTGCGGCCCTTTCATTTTGTCGATAAGTTCGGAAGTGTCTCACCCCGAACCGTAATTTTAAAACAAGACTTGGTTATCCTTCATGTATTTTTGCGCTTGAAATTTGCGACACTCCTGTCGAATAACTGGCTTGCCGAGACCCCGCAGATGCTTGCTTTGATGAGGCTTTGCAGACAGTCGGCAGGAGCGAATTTCTGAAATCAACTGGAACCTTTTTTAAAGAAAAAAACAGAGGAAACTGGCTTTTTTTGAATATGCTACAGTATGAAAGTGCCGGTTGTTCACCTGTACATTGAAGGAAAATGAATATCTATAACTTCTGGATGGTAGATTGTTCCCTACTTGCCGATTCTTTTGAATTCCCTTTTTCACTTTTGGTATTATATGTGCTAAAAGAATGGTTTTTCTTGTAAAAGGAGGAATTTGCTTTTTATTAAAGAAAATATATTAACATGATCTTGTTTATTGACAAGGATTGGGGGTAAATAAAAGTAACGAGCAAATTGAAAAAATCATGAGGGCTGAATTGAGAGTTAAATGAGAATGTTAGGTAGGTATTTTCAATTAGAAAAAGTGATTTCAATGTATTACATAAAAAAACGAAATAGCTATAGTACAGGCTAAACAAGAAGTTTAAAAGGATTTTTTCAAATATCAAAAAGGGTATTCATTTTAAATGAATTAGTGTATAATAAAGAATATGAAATACTTATTTAAAATTATTTCAAATTAGAGTGGTACTTATGAATACTAATAGTAGATTTCCCCTCATAGATCACCGATTCTATATTTAGGGAGTGTGAGTAAACATGGTAACATTATATACATCACCTAGTTGTACTTCATGCAGAAAAGCAAAAGCATGGTTAGAGGAACATGAGATTGGATATAAAGAAAGAAACATTTTTTCTGAACCGTTGTCAATTGATGAAATTAAAGAAATTCTTCGAATGACAGAAGATGGAACCGATGAAATCATTTCAACACGGTCTAAAACTTTCCAAAAGTTAAACGTAAATTTAGAGAGCCTGCCTCTTCAAGAATTATATAAATTGATCAAGGAAAACCCGGGATTGTTGAGACGCCCAATTATCCTTGACGAGAAACGGCTTCAAGTAGGTTATAACGAAGATGAGATAAGACGCTTTTTACCACGTAAAGTCCGAACCTTCCAGTTACGGGAAGCGCAACGTATGGTCAACTAATAATGTCTTTCAAGCTCTGCCAGGAATTGTGCAGGGCTTTTTCTTTATACAAAACCGATTTTTCGTCCAATTTTAGATCCATGGGCGACAGGGATGTTTGGCATCTCAAGCAAGTCCCTATAGCCTTTCATCATTTAAAGATAAAATAAGAATGCAATTAACCATCGCATGTATATAATAAGGCATAAACGGCGGTAAGATTAAAATTAAAGCATTCATTGTGATAGTTGCATACGGATGAATTATTTTATAGAATGAATGGAATATTAGGCAAACAATTGTTTTTTAGATAAGTAATGTTTTTTATTTCCCTTCTTCAAGGTTTTGTCATAAAATGATGTAAAATAGTATGCTTTAATGACTATCATGATTTACAGTATTCACTTACGGGTAAAGAGCTTTTAAGAGCAATTTTCGCTTGGGGGTTATTATCCCTTCAAAATGAGAAAGGAAGGGAGAGGGGAATCATGGAAATCGAACGCATTAATGACGATACAGTTAAATTTTATATTTCCTATATAGATATTGAGGAAAGAGGCTTCGATCGCGAAGAGATTTGGTACAGTCGTGAGAGAAGTGAGGAACTTTTTTGGGAAATGATGGATGAAGTGCATCAAGAAGAAGAATTCATGATTGAAGGACCTTTATGGATTCAAGTTCAAGCCCTTGAAAAAGGCTTGGAGGTTTTGGTCACAAAAGCCCAGCTTGCCAAAGATGGTCAGAAACTCGAGCTGCCTCTTTCAGATGATAAGTTTAAGGAATTGAATGTATCAGATAAGATGGATACCCTTCTTGATCAACATTTTCATGGTAAGGATGAAGAAAGCGGTATAACATTCGAAGATGGTATGATTGAATTCATCACGACATTCGAGGATTTTGAAGATGTCATTTCATTAAGCAAGCGTCATGGCTTGGATGACTGGACGACAAAACTTTATGTTTATCAAAATAAATATTATCTTTATATCGAGTTTTCCGAGGCGGAAATAGACGAGGAAGAAATCGATAATGTGTTAAGCCTCTTATTGGAATATAGTCAGGAGTCACCAATAACGGTGCACATGCTTGAAGAGTACGGGAAAATAGTCATCGAAAATGATGTATTCACAACGGTCGATAAATATTTCGCATAGACTGTTGAGGCCGATTTCAGTAGAAATCGGCCTTTTCGTCCAAGAATAAAAGTTTTTACCTTAGGCAGGGAGGTTTTTAAATGTGCCTGTGTTTGTTAATTGGAGGTAGTCCAGGTGAAGAATATAGTTGGCATAAGTCTGCTAATTCTCTTGTTGGTCGGCCCTTGGTATTTTCTGATAAATGAAATCGATGGTAGGCTGGAATTTTACTCCAGTCTTATAATGACCCTGTTCTTGGTGATAATTGGATCCGCCATTTTCCTGGAAAATCGGGATCCCATCCAGACCATAACATGGCTTCTTATGTTTGGCGCTTTCCCATTCATCGGTTTCATTTTTTACTTTTTGTTTGGCCATAATTATCGGAAAGAGAGGATATTTCGCAAGAAGTACTTTTTGGATAAGCAAAGTTTCGTGAAAATAAGCGGAGAGGCGGAATATAATGATCGAATTAAGGAAATGGAAGAAAACTCACAGCAGTTATTCAAGCTTGCAAATAGGCTAGGGAATAGTCCTATTTCATTTACGACCGAAACCCGGATTTTAAGGAATGGTAAGGAAACTTTTTCTAATATCATCGAAGAATTAAAAAAAGCCAGACATCATATTCATTTAGAATATTATATAGTTAGGGATGACCGCATTGGCGGTATTCTAAAGGATGTCTTGATACAAAAAGTAAAAGAAGGAGTAGTGGTCCGTTTTCTCTATGATGCGGTTGGTTCTTGGAAGCTCGCTCGCTCCTATATCGATGAACTGAAGGATGCTGGAGTCGAAATGGTCGCCTTTGGTCCGTTGCAGCTCCCTTTATTAAATAATAAATTCAACTTTCGTAACCACCGTAAAATAATTGTGATAGATGGCTCTGTCGGTTTCATGGGTGGCCTCAATATTGGGGATGAATATCTGGGACATGATCCGAAATTCGGTTCTTGGCGTGATACGCATCTTCTCGTAAAGGGGGAAGCGGTCAGGACTCTACAGCTCATATTTCTGCAGGATTGGTATTATAGCACCAATAATAGCTTTTTAACGGATGAATACCTCCTGACCGGCATGCCGATCCATGATGGGCATGGCGGAGTTCAATTGATTGGCGGAGGGCCGGATAGTGAGTGGACGATCATCAAGAGCATTTTTTTTAAGATGATTACCTCAGCAGAAAAGTCTGTCTGGATTGCATCTCCCTATTTCGTTCCTGACGACGATATCCTTCAAGCATTGAAGGTAGCTGCTTTAAGTGGTTTGGATGTCAGGCTGCTCGTCCCAAAGAACCCAGATAAGCGAATTGTATTTCATGCTTCGAGAACCTATTTTCCCGAATTGCTTACTTCGGGAGTTCGTATATTCCAATACAATGAAGGATTCATGCATAGTAAAATCATCATCGTTGATGACCAAATGGCCTCAATTGGGACAACCAATATGGATATGAGAAGCTTTCACTTGAATTTCGAAGTCAATGCCTTTCTCTACCGGACGGAAAGTACACAACAGCTGGTAAATGATTTTTTGGAAGATATAAAGGTATCCCAAGAAGTGGAAATCAATGCGTTTTCCAAACGGAATTTCGGATTGAAAGTGTTGGAATCCACTTGCCGATTGCTTTCCCCCCTTCTTTAGATATTACTTTTCCTTTATGCCGATCAGGCATTTTTTTTTTGAAAATTAAAAGGAATCCATTGCTATGCAAGCGAATGTAGTGGGGGTGAGGAGGAGATGTATGTTAACTGCGATAAAGAGTGATGGGACTTGGATTACCCTTCCTGAAAAGATACCGGCAAACTTGCTTGCTGAATGGAGGAAGTCAACAGATTATTATTGTCCGTGCTGCAAGATGGAAATGTCCATTAAAGCAGGAAACGTCAGGGTCCCGCATTTCGCCCATAAAAATAATTCTTCATGCCGTGCTTCTTCAGAACCGGAATCCGCCTATCATTTAATGGGAAAAAGAAAATTGTTTCAGTGGTTTTCATCACACGGTTATCAAGTGGATCTAGAAGCCTACCTGCCCGAAATCAAGAAAAGGGCTGATATCTTAGCTACGATAGGAGGTAATCGCTATGCAATAGAATTTCAATGCTCAGTTATTCCGGAGATTGAATTCATTGAACGGACAAGAGCTTATCAAAGCGTAGGCATCATACCAATTTGGGTCCTCGCTGCAAAACACCTAAAAAGGAAAAGCATGTATGAATTCAGTTTATCCGGATTTCAATGGCTCTTCGTCACCGGCAGTTACCACCATCCGTTTCTTTGGATGTATTGTCCGGAAACTAATCATTTATCAGTATTGAAGAACCTCACTCCTTTTACCCCTAGAACCGTCTTTGCCGAATTGACGACTGCGTCTTTAACGCTCCTACCCCCTAGTCGGGCATTGCCCCAAAACTGCTTCCATTTCCCTTTTCTGCCTGAGTGGAGAAACAAACGAAAAGACTGGACCCTTCATCGTGTGAAAACTGCACGGAGAAGCGATCCTTTTTTCGAAGGGCTCTATTTACATCATATTACACCTGCGGCAATTCCCATTGAAGTGGGTGTTCCTGTCAGAGGGATGCTGTTGATCGAAACTTCCCCGATTGAATGGCAGGCATGGTTTTACATGGATGTGTTTCAAGAGAAAAAACCTGGGGAAAAGATTTCTATGGCTGATATTATCCACTTTTTTAAGAAGCGTTCAAAAAAGGGGGAAATAAAGTTCAGACCGTTACCATTGCTTCATGAAAAACCCGTGGAATATCCTTTAGATCAATATATCAAGCTATTAGAGAAATTGGGTTACATTTCAAAGGAGGAAGAGGGGGTATTTAAAGTTGAAAAGGCATTTTCCATTCCCTTCACCAGTGACCACGGTCAAATGATGGAAAAAAATTTCTATGATAAGCATAAATTGATGATGGAAAAGGGGAATATCCAGTATAATCGTGGATAACATCTCTATTTATCTTGAATTCAGATGAATTGGCAGGATTATTTTTGTTAATGGAGAAATAGTAATAGGAACGAGGATTTAAAATCTTTAAGGAAGCATGAAGCTGTTTGAAGCATTGGTCCGGTTTGGTGATTGTTAGCTGAATGGCGAGTTTTCTATAGAATGGAGAGGAATTTTAATGGCACAAGAAACAAAAGTGAATGCATTACCCTCAAGAAGTGAAATAGCTGCGGAAGATACTTGGAGACTGGAAGATATCTTCGCCACCGAAGAAGATTGGGAAGCTGCTTTCAAAGCAGTAAAAGAAGATCTCAAGAAAGCGGAGGGACATAAAGGGACTTTGGGCGAAAGCGCAGAAAAGTTATTTTCGGCTCTTCAACTCCAAGATGAAGTATTTGAGAAGCTAGGGAAAGTTTATTCTTATTCACATATGCGCAATGACCAAGATACAACCAATCCTTTTTATCAAGGGATGGAAGATCGGGCAAAAGCTTTATACGCCCAGGCAGCGGCTGCGTTTTCATATATGGTTCCTGAGCTATTGAGTATTGATGAAAGCAAAGTGGAAGGGTTTTTGGAAGAAAAAGAAGAATTGAAATTATATAAACATTCATTAGAGGAAATCAATCTTCAGAGACCCCATATCCTATCTGCCGAGCAGGAAGAATTATTGGCACAAGCTTCAGAAGTACTCGATGCATCAGGCAATACTTTTGGTATGCTTAACAATGCTGATTTGAAATTCCCGACCATCAAGGATGAAGAGGGAAATGAAGTGGAAATAACTCATGGAAGGTATATCAGTTTTCTTGAGAGTGAAGATCGCCGTGTACGTGAGGAGGCATTTAAAGGGGTATACAGCAAGTATGGTGAGTTCCGTAATACATTTGCTTCAACCCTGTCAGGTGAGGTGAAAAACCATAATTTCAATGCCACAGTCCGAAAATATGATTCAGCACGCCAAGCGGCGTTAAGTAGCAATAACATTCCGGAGACAGTATACGATAATCTCGTTAAAACAGTCAATGACAGCTTGCCGTTACTGCACCGTTATCTTGATTTACGTAAAAAAGTACTAGGATTGGAAGAACTTCATATGTATGATCTATTCACTCCGCTTGTTAAAGAAGTGAAGATGGAAGTGACATATGAGGAGGCCAAAGATTATGTCCTAAAGGGGCTTGCTCCGCTTGGGGAGGACTATTTGAATGTTTTGAAAGAGGGATTTGAAAACCGTTGGGTCGATGTCCATGAAAACAAAGGGAAACGAAGCGGTGCCTATTCTTCTGGTACATACGGGACGAATCCATATATTTTAATGAACTGGCAAAATAACGTCAATAACTTATTCACGCTCGTTCATGAGTTCGGGCATTCGGTCCATAGCTATTATACGCGTAAATATCAGCCTTACCCATACGGTAATTATTCTATATTCGTAGCGGAAGTTGCCTCGACTTGTAATGAAAACCTGCTGAATGATTACTTACTAAATAAAATCGAGGATGAAAAGAAGCGCATCTATTTATTGAATCATTATCTAGAAGGTTTCCGTGGAACATTGTTCCGCCAAACGATGTTTGCGGAGTTTGAACATTCCATACATTTAAAAGCTCAAAATGGGGAAGCGTTGACAGCCGATATGTTAACTAAGGAATATTATGAGCTGAACAAGAAATACTTTGGTGAGAATGTGACAATTGATGAAGAAATCGGTTTGGAATGGGCACGTATTCCACATTTCTACTATAATTACTATGTTTATCAATATGCGACTGGAATAAGTGCAGCAACAGCATTAAGCAAGCAAATCCTTGAAGAAGGAGAGCCCGCTGTCAAAAGGTATCTGGAGTTCCTGAAATCAGGAAGTTCTGATTATCCGATTGAAGTACTAAAAAAGGCAGGGGTCGATATGACAAAAGCCGAGCCTGTACAAGAAGCCATGAATGTATTCGAAGAGAAATTAAATGAGTTGGAAGAGCTTTTGAATAAATAGGATTCGAAAGGGACCCGAGCGGCTGAACTGCACCCCAATTGTTAGACACCATCTAACAATTGGGGTGCTATTTTTTATGACAAAATATTCTTTAGAGTTATAATTAAAAGCTGTCCTTGCTTATTTAGAAGGAGTTGACTCATTTAGACCTGTCGCCAACCAATTTAATACCAATTATGATATGAAGATGGATGTAGTAAAACTATATGAACGATTTTGGAGTGACTAATACCCAAGTGGGTGCTGTGTATAATATTGCTTCTCCCTATACTATGGATAAGTGGCTAAAGCAATTTGAGGAGAACGGGGTTGAAGATCTTGAACCGAATAAAAAGGGGCGTCCATCCATGAAAAAAGAAACGAAGAAAATACCAGTAGAAGGATTCATTAGAGGGTTTACAGGCTGAAATGAACGTTGACGTCCAGAGAATGCATATTTAGTTGAGAGCCTTAGTTCAAGAACCCGGTAGATTACCGGGTTCTTGCTCCTCAAGACTGCCTAATTAAATAAATGTCTAACTTTTTGGGTTTACTTCAGTTTTGGTCCCTTTTTCTCTTATATGAATATCCGTTATAATCCTTTAAAACGATTTCTTTGATTTAAGCTGTGAAGAATAATGAAGAAAACAAAAAATAAAATTGGGGAGGTGAAATACAGAGGAATGAGGTGCATGATACCGAGTAGCTGGACGAATAGCGACCCTATTAAGAGTATGAGTAGAATAAAGCCTTTCAATTTGGTCACCTCCAACCTGACAGCAGTATATGGTCATCTGCTCCTTTATTAGATTTTATGTTTTAGAATAAGCAGTATTCTAAGAATATGACAATAATGTGAAAATGCGCACAAAGTTCTTGCAATTAATGTGTATAATCTGATATAGTACAGATAAGAAGTTATCACATCCCAAACATATACCCCTTTGTTTGTTCGTCGTGAAATTTCTCCCATCCCCTTTTTCGTATAAATAGATGAAAACCCCAACAAATTTCGCGATTTGCTGGGGTTTTTTCATGTTGTTGAAGTGAAATGAGCCAGTTGTAAAAAAAGTGACAAATGTTTGAAAAGGATATGCATTAAAGTGTGATGTTTTTCACAATTTAATGTATATCCTTACATATCAGAAATCAATCAGAAAGAAGATAGCAATAAACCTTTAAATTAAAAAGACGCTCTTATTTTACAATACACCTAAGGGATAATGATAATAGAAAAGTATATATTATGAACAATTTGTGAAAAGTAATACATATAGTTGAAACATAAATGGATTATCTGTTATATTATTTATTGTGAAATAAATCACAAACAAACATTTACCCCTTTGTTTGATCGTGAAAAAAATTTCTCCCATCCCCTTATTTCTTATAATAAAAACCATGCAATCATTTGATTTGCATGGTTTTTCCCTTTTTTTTGAATAGCAAAGAAGCAGTCAAAACATTACTGCTTCTTTGTATATCTCCAAAACGTCCCGTATTTAGCCGGAATTTTTTCTGCCAACTGTTTTAAAACAAGTTTCTTCATTTCCAACTCGACGTTATTCTTATTCATATTATAAACCGTTTCTATTTCCTTGGTGGCCACCAGTTTGAAACAGCTTAAAAACTCTTCGATAGAGGGTGGTTTTGCAGGGGCGGGAAGACCATTAAGCATATCTTCTAAAATTTGAACATATACCTCGTAAGAATAGACACCCGAAACCTTTATTCCCTCTTCTTCAATATTTTGATTGAAAAAGACAAGGGAAGGTATTTCAGTCACTTCCATTTCGCTGGTTATTTTCAAGTCACATTGAAAACCTTTGGCTGCACTGGAAGAATTGATGTCATCAAGGAATTCCTCCACATCCAGTTCAACCGTTTTGGCACACTCGGTCAAGACCTCGATATTGGATATATCCTTTTTCCCAATGAATACATATTCTTGAAGCTGCCTTAAAAAGCGAATGGCCAATTTACGGCCCTGCAATTCCGCTGCTTTTATTGCGATGGAAGCTGTATATGGAGAAGAGATTGGGTTTTCAGACCAAAGGCTACCATCACAGGACATTCCCGAGCGGCTGGCTGTCTTTTCCCAAACATGAGCAAGGTTTTCATAATTTTTATTTTTCCCCATATTAAGAGAATCGATTTTACCGCTTAAAACATGGCGTAAACTGAATAATTGGCCATATTCTATCTGTAATTTTCTAATAATTGGTTCCAAGCCCCAGCATTCGGGACAAAGCGGATCAACAAAAACATAAATTTCAATTGGCTTTTTTCCTATATCATAGCAATGCTGCGTCTTGATCCAATCGGAAATATTGAAAACTGGTTTATGTGCGCTCAACTGTCTTCTCCTTTCCCATCAGTACCGGATGTATTGATCATATGCTGTGCCGTCAAAAAAAGGCGGTGATAGAAAAACTCTCTTATTTCACCCTCAAGGCCCACTTCGTCCATAGCTTGATACATGCATGAGAGCCATGCCTTCGCTCGTTCTGGCGTAATTTCAAAAGGTATATGTCGAGCCCGCAACATAGGATGGCCATGTTCTTCAGTATATAAAGAGGGACCACCTAAATATTGAGTCATAAATTGTTTTTGTTTACGGACCGTTTCTGTTAAATCGTCAGGGAAAATCGGCAGTAGATCCGGGTGTTGACTAACGTTGGAGTAAAACACATCAATTAACCTGTGTAATTGCCCTTCTCCAATTAATTCATATGGTGTAGGGTTCCCTTGCATCATGTTGATTACTCCTTTTATTGAAAGATGGTTGATGTTTATACATATTTTATCAATGACGTACTGATATAACAAATATATAGCTTGAAGAAAATTTCACATCTGTAGTATGACACAGGGGAATGAACGGAAAAGACCGCTTTTGGGGACTTAAACTTTTGTGCGGTTTTGGATAAGAAATAAATGTACACATATGAAAAAAACTGACCCATCAAAAATATCAGGGTCAGCTTTCATTAGCTTGAAAATGTGCCATATACTTTTTGGACATATTTCTGAGTTTCTTTAAAGGGCGGAATTCCATTATATTTATCTACGTTTCCTGGTCCGGCATTATAAGCAGCAAGGGCAACCTGGATGTCCCCGTCATAACGGGCCATCATTTGACTTAAATATTTACTCCCGCCCATGATGTTTTGTTCAGGGTCGGTTGCATCATCAACTCCCAGGCTCCTTGCAGTTGCGGGCATTAACTGCATAAGGCCAGTTGCACCAGCATAACTGGTTGCTTCAGGGTTAAAGTTCGATTCTTGTTTAATGACCGACTTAATCAGTTTTTCCGGGAGATTATACAAGCTGGCCGCCTGGCTGATGATTTGATCGTAATTTGTGACGGCTTCGCAAGTCTCATCGTTAGTATGGGCAGCAGCTATCTGGTTACTGGATGTCAGTCTGCTGGATTGAAGAAAGGACGTCGTTTCCGTTTCCACATTGGCTAATAAGGAACCCAATGTCTGTGAATTGCCTTCAAGAGCATCACCCGAAACCAGTTCCGACAGCATGTCCTGGAAAACGGATCGAGATGAAACAGTTTTAGGGATGTTTCCATTTGTGAATTGCTGGATTGCCTGCAATTCCATAAAAGTCTTGAAATCTTGGATTATCAAATTTCCCACCTCCGAATATGGTTCAAACAGGATTATTCCTGGAATTTGGCGCGATAAAACCTCTTAACTTTATTTTCGGTTTCTCTTTCCGGAATTTGAAGGGTTTCAAGGAGAGTCAGGAAATTTTCTTTACCGGCTTTTGCATCCGTCACTTCATATTCAAGCTCGAAATCTTCCTGATTCATATATGAACTATGATCTAAAACAAGTAAACCCTCCTTGTAAGGGAATTCATAACGGTCGGTCTTTAATGTCCCAAAACAGGTAAAATCCTTTGGATTAACTCCGCATTCAATGATAAGCTGCTGGATCTCCCCTTCAGGGAAAATGTTTTGATTCAGAAACGCATAAGCGGTTTCTTTAGAGATATCTTGATTCGTTTCCAATAATCCTTCTGGAGCAGGCTGTTTTAAAGTTAGCTCGTAACAGCCGTTTTTCTCCCGGATCCTAAGCGCAGACTCCAGATTTTTCAAATGGAATTCGAATGTATCGAAGTAATGATTTTTCTGTGATTTAAAGTTCGATGTCCCGATATGAAAATAATTGATCAGTTGTCGAAATTCGTTTTCTTTCAAAAGGTTTTTAAACTCAATTTCAATATGCTGGCTCATGTGTCCCTTCCTTTCTGACTAAATATCTTAGGTTAATCATATAAGAACCATTCAAGCTGTCAAATTGAATACAATAATTTTTTGCTATTGTACTTGAATATTTAGGAATCAATTGCAGGATATGATAAAATAAAAACGTTGAACACGGGAAGTGGATTACCGATTATAGAGAAATTAATACATACTTTTTGTTTTTAGAGAAAGATTCAATAGGATCCAGTGGTGAATTGGCAGTATGTCATAGGACTGCTGGATATAGGAGAGCGTTCTGCCCATACCAGAGTTGAACAGACGCTTTTTAGATAGATATAGGTGGTGTGGCAATGGAGAGTTGGGACGATTTCTTGGCGCCTTATACTCAGGCTGTCGAAGAATTAAAGGTTAAGCTAAAGGGATTAAGGAAACAGTTTGAGAGAGAGAATATTCACTCACCGATCGAATTTGTAACAGGCAGGGTAAAGCCGATTGTCAGTATTTTGGATAAGGCGAGTCAGAAGGATATTGCCATTGATAAATTGGGAACCGAAATTCAGGATATTGCAGGACTTCGCATGATGTGCCAGTTCGTGGATGATATCGAACAGGTAGTTGAACTTTTACGAGGTCGCAATGACTTTGAGATAGTCGAGGAGAGGAATTATATTTCCCATAAAAAAGCAAGCGGCTACCGTTCTTATCATGTTGTCATCCGCTATCCGGTCCAGACGATCCATGGCGAAAAAAATATACTTGCCGAAATTCAAATCAGGACACTTGCGATGAACTTTTGGGCTACGATTGAACATTCTTTAAATTATAAATATAAAGGCATTTTTCCGGAAGATATTCAACTGCGGCTAAAACGCGCAGCTGAAGCCGCCTTCCTGCTTGATGCAGAGATGTCGCAAATCCGTACGGAAATCCAGGAAGCACAGCGTCTTTTTTCCAGGAAGAAAGATTCTTAAACGTATAAATGAACAAAAAGAAATCTAAATTGTAAGGTGGGATTACATGAAATTTGCGATTACGTCAAAAGGAGATGCGAAATCGAATACTTTAATGCAAAGGATGCGAACGTATCTTCAGGACTTTCATTTGGAATATGACGAAGAGCAGCCGGATATTGTCATTTCTGTCGGTGGTGATGGCACATTATTATATGCATTTCACCGTTATAGTAATAGATTGGACAAAACCGCCTTTGTTGGTGTACATACAGGACATCTTGGTTTTTATGCAGATTGGACCCCTGATGAAATTGAAAAATTAGTGATAGCTTTAGCAAAAACCCCATTTCAAGTGGTGGAGTATCCACTGCTCGAAACAATCGTCCGTTATCAGCATGGAGGACGCGAAACCAGATTTTTGGCTTTGAATGAATCGACAGTCAAAAGTGTTGAAGGGACGCTTGTCATGGATGTTGAGATACGCGGCCAGCATTTTGAGACGTTCCGCGGAGATGGTCTATGCATTGCGACGCCATCTGGAAGTACGGCTTATAATAAGGCGCTTGGTGGAGCCATCGTCCATCCATCAATCGATGCCATTCAGATTACCGAATTGGCATCCATTAATAACCGGGTGTTTAGGACGGTCGGATCTCCTCTGCTGCTGCCGGCACATCATACATGTATGTTCCGGCCGGTCAATGCTGTCAATTTTCAAATTACGATCGATCATTTGACCCTGCTTCAAGAAGACGTCAAGTCGATACAGTGCCGAGTTGCAGATGAAAAGATCCGATTTGCCAGATTCCGCCCTTTTCCTTTCTGGAAAAGAGTGCATGATTCATTTATTGCTAATTAAGGAGATAGACTCACCTTATGTCAAATCAAAACTTTTCTTTGACCTGGTCGGTTTTTGAAGAGGATTCTGGCTCTTTATTGCGAGAGTTTCTCAGCAAATGCGATATTTCAAAACGAGCATTAACGGATATTAAGTTTAAAGGTGGATATATCCAGTTGAACGGTGAAGAAGTAACCGTAAGGGAACGGATTGAAACCGGCGACATCATCACCGTCATATTTCCGCCGGAGCAGGCAAGTGAAGGCCTTTTGCCAGAACCCATCCCCCTGAATGTCAGGTATGAAGATGAATTTGTATTGGTGGTGGCCAAGCCTTCTTCCATGAATACCATTCCTTCCCGAGAGCATCCCAACGGCAGTCTGGCCAATGGCTTGGCGGGATATTATAAGAAGAAGGGAATACAGGCAACGATCCATATTGTTACAAGGCTTGACCGCGACACATCGGGGTTGGTTTTAATTGCCAAGCATCGGCATATCCATCACCTTTTAAGTGAACAACAAAAATCAGGAAAGGTTAAACGGAGATACCAAGCCATAGCCGAAGGACTCGTTGATGGACCTGAAGGGGAGATAGTTGCGCCAATTGGCAGAAAGTCGACCAGCATCATTGAACGGGAAGTCAGGGACGATGGCCGGTATGCCTGTACTCTATTTAAGGTATTGGCACACACTGGGTCGCACACATTCCTCAATTTGGAACTCCAAACAGGGAGGACACATCAAATAAGGGTCCATATGGCCCATATTGGTCATCCATTGGCTGGTGATGATTTATATGGAGGGAGCAGGAGGGATATCTCTCGCCAGGCCCTTCATTGTTTTGAATTGAAATTTTTACATCCTTTCACAAAGAAGATGATGTTGTTTCAAGAAGAGCTACCTGAAGATATGACCCGATTGCTCGAGGGAAGTATAGGCCGGGATTCCTGATTTTATAACCGGCCCGCATCAAGCCGAAAACAAGATTTTAGCAAAAATCCATAGACGCAAAAAAACTCACCAAGATGGCGAGTTTTTTTGGTTAATCAAAAGATGTCCTGAATTTTTCCGCTATATATGGCATGGTTGAAGGCACCTCTTGAAGATCCATTTCAGGATAACGGACAGCTGTTAGTTTTCCACCGAAGACGCAGCCTGTATCAATATTGTAAGTATGATTGACTCGTCTTGCTTCAGGGACTGGTGTATGACCATACACGATCCACTTTTCCCCTTTGTAGGATTGAGCCCAGTCCTTCCTGACCGGAGACCCATCTGGATGTTTGGAGCCATTGATATCACCGTAGAGGACAAAGGTTTTTACCTTACTGCTATATTGGCCAATATAATCACTGCGAATTCCCGCATGGGCAATGATCAGTCGTCCATCATCAATAAGTTGATATAGTGGGGAACGTTCATACAGATCCATGAATTTTTTTCGGATTTTCTTCTGCTCCCGAATGTTTAGGGATTCATATTCAGCTACTGTAGTCTCTAAACCATGTGATATTTGAACTTTATTGCCTGAAAAATAACGATACAATTTATTGCAATGGTTTCCTGGGGCATACCTTGCAATATTTTGGTTAATGACTAACTCATGGACAACCTCGATTACTTGAAGGGAATTAGGGCCGCGATCGGTTAAATCCCCTACAAAGCCGAGAACCCTTCCAGAGGGATGGACAGGAATCCCAGTATCCCATGTATAGCCCATTTTTTCCGTCAGTTGCTTGAATTCGGCGAAACATCCATGAATGTCCCCTATGATATCGATGTTCATTTGACACACCCTTTGTTTGTTT
The DNA here is from genome assembly GCF_056402395.1 of Peribacillus sp. P4_B1. NCBI lineage: Bacteria > Bacillati > Bacillota > Bacilli > Caryophanales > Bacillaceae > Peribacillus > Peribacillus sp. P4_B1. The sequence continues at coordinate 130,944 of NZ_JBFUHM010000006.1, read as the reverse complement.
TGTATATGTTTATGGTATTAGTATAGTATTATTTAAAAAAATAAAATATAAACGAGGAAATGAAAAAATATGTTTTAGGAGGTGCAGGTTATGGAGGAGATGAAGGAAAGGGAACGTGTTCAAATGAATAACGGGCTTTTGCTTGAAGCGCTTAAAACGGAAAATCTGGATCAGTTCCGTACGGAGTTCCTTGAAATGCATCCATATGATCAAGCCCAATTTTATACAAGCTTGTCAGATGAATTCAGATCCGTCGTATATAGATATTTGTCACCGGAAGAAATGGCTGGCCTTTTTGAAAATATAGAAATAGATAAAGAGGATTTCGAAAGCCTGCTGGCTGAAATGAATCCTTCTTACGTAGCTGATATGCTTTCCCATATGTATGCAGATGACGCGGCTGACGTCCTAAATGAAATCAATGATGAGCAGGCCGTCAGCTATTTGACCATCATGGATGATGAAGCGGCAAGTGAAATCCAAGAGCTTCTAAACTATGAAGAGTATACAGCGGGAAGCATCATGACGACAGAGTTCATCGCCATTGAAGCAAACGAAACGGCTCGATCAGCCATGCAGATCTTAAAAAGGGAAGCTCCGCAAGCGGAGACGATATATTATGTGTTCGTTACCGATCAGGATAAGAAGCTTCTTGGTGTCTTATCGCTCAGGACATTGATCATAGCTGAAGAAGATGCTTTAATTGGTGATCTAATGGATGACCGGGTAGTATCCGTACCTGTATCTGAAGACCAGGAAGAGGTTGCGCGTAAAATAAGGGACTATAATTTCCTTGCCGTGCCAGTCGTCGATTTTCAAAACCATTTGTTAGGGATCATTACAGTTGATGATATCATTGATGTCATGGATGAAGAGGCATCCGATGATTATTCTAAATTAGCGGGTGTACCAGATCTCGATCATGTTGATAAGAGTCCCTTTTCTGCTGCAAAAAAACGGTTGCCATGGTTGATCATTCTCTTGTTCTTAGGCTTATTGACCGCTAGCCTTATTGGTCGTTTCGAGGAGACACTTAGCCAAAAAGCGATCCTGGCTGTATTTATTCCATTGATTGGCGGCATGGCTGGCAATACAGGAACACAAGCATTGGCCGTGGCGGTACGGGGAATTGCAACAGGGGAATTGGAGCAGGCAAGCAAGTGGAAGCTCGTCATACGGGAGGCGGGGACTGGCCTCATCACTGGCCTGACATGTGGAACAGCCATCATTTTCATTGTATATATTTGGCAAGGTGATCTAATGCTGGGTTTATTGGTTGGAATATCGATTTTCATTACATTAATAGTTGCCACACTCGCGGGATCGCTTGTACCGCTCCTCATGCATAAAATGAAGATTGACCCGGCGGTAGCCTCAGGACCATTCATTACAACTATCAATGACATTATCAGTGTTCTGATTTATTTTGGATTAGCTACATTATTCATGGGTTATTTACTATAAGTTAAAGCAGGCCTTTTGGGGAAGCGATATTCCAAGGGGACTTCAGAAAACGGTGTTTTTATCAGAGGAAATTTGGTATACTGTCATTAGTAGCAGGTACTAATAACTTGTATTAAAATTAGGAGGTCACATACGATGACTTTTTCATTAGAGGGAAAAACGTTTGTCATAATGGGTGTAGCGAATAAAAGAAGTATTGCATGGGGAGTTGCCCGTTCCTTACATAAGGCAGGTGCAAAGCTGATATTCACCTACGGAAAAGATCGTACAGAAAAAAGCGTTAGGGAACTATCTTCTACATTGGAAGGGAAGCCTTCCGCCATTATACAATGTGATGTAACGAAGGATGAAAGCATTGAAAAATGTTTTGCGACGATTAAGGAAGAAACAGGTATCATTCATGGCGTGGCACACAGTATCGCATTTGCCAAAAAGGAGGAACTTGACGGAGAGTTCCTCAACACGAGCCGTGAAGGGTTCTTGCTTGCCCATAATATCAGTTCTTTCTCTTTAACCGCTGTAGCTAAAGCTGCGAAAGAAATCATGCCGGAAGGTGGCAGCATTGTCACGATGACGTATCTTGGCGGTGAACGTGTCATGCCAAATTATAATGTAATGGGAGTGGCTAAGGCGTCACTTGAAGCCAATGTCCGTTACCTATCAAATGATCTTGGTAAAGATAACATTCGAGTGAATGCAATCTCAGCCGGCCCAATCCGTACGTTATCCGCTAAAGGTATCCGGGACTTCAATACAATCTTGAAGAAGATTGAAGAAGAAGCACCGCTCCGTCGTACAACGACTCCGGAAGAAGTAGGGGATACTGCGGTATTTTTATTAAGTGACATGTCCCGCGGAGTTACCGGGGAAAATATCCATGTGGATTCGGGTTATCATATAATCGGATGACAATAAAAAGGGGGCTTCTATGTCCCCCTTTTTTTATTGGTTTTCCCATCCTTTGTCTCTCTGCCCTTCAAAGATCGGTGTTAATCTGTGCTTTCCAGTATCTTGAATTTGCACATCAATTTGGATTGACCTGAGTGTGTCTTCCTCCAATGGAATTCTCCCGTTGGTTTCAACCTTCTTCCAAGCTTTAATATCCTTCCGATAGAGTTTTTCAGAAAGCCGGAAAAGGTCAATATCCCTTTTTTGTGTATATTGATAGGTTGTCTTTATTTCCTTTTTGATTGCACGTTTTATTTCTTTTTCATATTGATCACGTGTTGCCCCTTTTATCAACATTTCAACACTAGCTTTAACTTTCATCTTAATGTCAAAACGCACTTTTCCGTTTTTATCCACAAATGGTGTAATTTTATTTTTTTTATCATAAATGACAACAAATACGTCATTTTTCGTTTCTGGGAAAATGGTTAGGTTGTCCCGAACAAAATCTTTATTGAACCATCTTCCGCCATTCAACATCTTCTTTGGGAGAATTGCTTTGATTTTATTCTCTGAGATGATAGCGACTGTTTCCATTAATAAATCCTTCTTCTTTTTTTCCTGACTGTTCCATTGTTCTGTTAATTTAAGTTGTGGAATCGCCACTTGATGAGCAGGTTCATCAATATTAATAATTATCTCTCTTAAATTAATGGGCGGGATAAAAGAGCTTTGTTTATAATTATCATCTGGGTCACTTAATTTTGAAAAAGCCACGGAAACATTTTCGATAGGACTTATGAGCATCGCATCTTTAATTGAGTCTTTAGTCATGAAAAAGAAAATTCGGTAGCGTGTTTCGCGGTAGCGGTCTAAAAAATCAGCGGTATACTTAAGGCCGCCCGTTTTAATGGCTTCTTCCGAAAAAATCACAAAAGAGATGTGACCCCAGTAAACACGCCGGTCAGCCGTATGATACAAATTAAATATGGCTTCGTCCAATGTGCTTCCGGACGCCTTCCCAACATCAGCTGAGCTAAAGGAACTGGGGTCACCGCCTGCTTCGGATTTTGCTAACCCTCTCATGTTAATGATTTGAAGGTAGACAATGACCTTCCCGTTCTTGTAATCGATTCCTAAACCGTTTGCATAAATGAGACGTTCAGGTTCATTCGAATCCCAGCATCCTGACAGTATAGAAATACAACACGATAGGATGAGTATGTTTTTGATCTTTTTCATTTTTGTTCATCATCGCCTTTCCTCGTCGGATCTTTTGTAGAAAAGATGGGAGGGCGTCTTTTATCCAAAGAGGGAGGTATCTGAAAAAGAGTTTTAACGATATTGGACAGGCTTAAGTTGGCGGTCACTTCCATATAAGGAACACCCAATATTCGGATATTACTTACATATGCACAAAGAAACAGTGCTAACAGTATAAATGCGAAAAGTCCTAAAAAAGAAGCAGAAATAATGGCTAGGAGCCTTATTAAACTGATGACGCCATTGATGGATTGATTGACGAGTGTGTAAGTAGCGACAGCTGAACCAGCAATCACTACAAGCATGGCAGGGCTTGTCAAACCGGAACGAATGGCTGCATCCCCAATGATTAAAGCACCCAATACACTTAATGTCGGTCCGACTGAAGTGGGTAAACGCATCCCTGCTTCTTTGAACACTTCAAAAACGATCACCATGGTTATCGCTTCCAATGCGGTTGGTAATGGCAATCCCCTCCTTGATTCGACAACTGTGGCCAACAAAATCAGCGGGAGCTGATCCTGATGAAAGGTGGTTAATGCAACCCAAAATCCTGGCAGAAGGGCAGCGATAAAAATGCCAAATATTCGAAGGGCCCTTTCGAAGGAAGCATAAATGGACGTATACTCATGATCTTCAGATGCTTTTAACACAATAAATAGGTTGGTGGGTGTGATCATTGTGTAGGCTACACCATCAATCAGAATTAATAGTCTGCCTTTTAAAAGGCATTGCACGGCAAAATCCGGTTTACCGGTGTAGTCATGCCTTGGAAAGAGAAGAGAGGGCTGTCCTTCAATTAACCCCATAAATTGATTTCCTCCATATATCCCATCTATATCAATTGCTTCAATACTTTTAGTGATAGTTTGAACCATTTCAGGTTCAGAGATATCATCCATATATAAAAGGGCGACTTTAGTCAATGTTCGCCTTCCCACTTCGAAATATTTCACACTCAAGGAGTTTGTTCGCATTCGCTTTCGTATTAAAGCGACATTTATGGATAAATCTTCTATGAAATTATCTCTCGGCCCTTTTATCGTTACTTCTGTAGTTGTTTCCTCGGGAGTACGCTGCGGTCGATTAGCAATATTTGTAGACACCAGATAGTTGTATCCTTCAAAGTAAATCAATAATTTCCCAGAATAGATATCTGCGAACAACTCTTCCTTTGTGTTTACATCGGCAAGGTGAGGAAGATGAAGGGAGTCCTTTATGTCATCAATTTTTAAAGCTCCTCTTGGATGCTTTTCGAAAAATAAAGATAGCCTTTCAAATACAAGATTATTTAACAATTCAGTATCGATAAGACCGTCACATCCAATTAATGTGATTTTAATCGGAGACTCATCACGATATAAACTGCTTTGGAAGAATACATCTTCTGAATTATGAAAAATTCCTTTTATATCGTTTTCGCTTTTTATTATGAGATGTTCTGATTTTTCAATTTTACTATTCTGTTTGGACGGTTGCTTTTTCGTTTTTTTGAACATCGGATGAGGACCTCCTTTTTTTACGATTACTGAATAAAACAAAAATACTTAAAAGGATGGAAAACGCTAAAAAGAACCAGAATGTAACCGGCAAGACAATTGTTTTTATAATGTAATATAATATGACATCACTGAAACTGAATGAATTGGAAACGATAAGCATCACTGAATAGACAATGAGCAATATCGTTTTGTTCAGCGGTTTTTTTATCGATAGGACTTCAAGCGATAAAAACAGTAAAAAGGAGACTCGTATGAATGCCCCGGTTAACCATTGATAAATGGATAAGAAGTCAAGGTGTTCGATGAACCTTCCCAAGGTGACCAATCCCCATTGCTCAAATGCAGGGTACTTTTGTCTTGAAGCTTCAAGCGGACCGAATTCGGTAATGGAGCCAATAAGGGGCCCAAGGATAAGCCAAGTAAGGATAATGGTATTCAATGCAAATACCTTATATTTTATTTTCCCATGAACTTTTTGTTGCATGAAAAGTATGGCAATCAACTCAATAAGCCCTGACAAAGGATAGATCATCCCAGAGAAAACAGGAGACCAGCCATGTTCAAGGATCGGTTGCAAAAGTGAATAATTTTTAAATTGAATATTTGCGATTGCCACAAAAAACCCAAACAGGATTACGGCAAATAATACGAATGTATTGGTAATAGCAATCGTTTGGATGTTTGTTGAGGCAAGGAAAAAGCAAAATCCCGTAAAAAGGATTATTTCAAAAATCGGTGGAGTTACGGGCAAGTAGGATACTTTTGTCCATACAACCATCTCTTTCAACGAAACTGCAGCTAATGAAGCGAAACAAATACTTATGACAATGGATAACATTCTGCCTGGCGCTTTACCAATATTCGTTTCCACCCATACAAATATGTTGGTCTGACCGGTGGATTTATGGATGTAAAATAAAAGTAAACACCAAATCATTATCAATCCAAAAGCAAGTAAAACGGAAATCCATCCATCCCGTTTTGCGCTTGGCAGTAAGTGCGGGAGGATCGTTACATGATTTTTCAAGCCGACAGCCGTCATCATGATTAAAGATAGTTGTACGGTTGAAATCTTTCCATTTTTTTTCATCTTCATTTACTCCTTTTAACATATCATTATCTTTAGTTTTCTCCATTAATCCCCAACATATCCAAAATTGGTTACCGTCATTATTTAACAACTCCAGCATAAAAAAGGGTGAATTTCATATAAATGATACATAGAGTAGATATTAAACTGTTTGTGAGAATCAGTATAAACCTGCTTTCAACCCTATTCGTGAAAAAGAAGGAGGGGCATCATGGACGTGAAGAAAGTTGACCTGCCTTGTGCTGTTGGAAAACAAAACATACACAATATGCTGAAGAGACATACGAATTTGAATTTGGATGAAAAAAAATTCAGCACTTCATATACTGCCGAGGAATTGGTGGAGCTATTGTCCCGACTCCCTGCCTTTGCACCTAAGCCTGTTTGTAAATTCATCATCAATGACCGCACACTGTTTGGAAAATTGGAACATAAGAAAGAATCCAGTCTGTTCATAAGGCATAAATTCGGGAAAAAGGTTGTTCAATACCATATGAAACAGCTGCAGTCTGTGGATATTCTGAAATATTAAGGAGGATTTTCATGTCAGAGAATAATGGCGATAAGGAATCCAAACCATTGTTATATGTAGATCAGGCAAAAATCTCCGATCTGCGAGGGAATATGCAAAGTGATTTTCGAACAAAAAAAGAAACACCGCAAGAAAACGTTGAGCCGGTTCTTCAGGAAGACGGGCATAAAGAAGAAAAAATCGAAAAGATCAAACGCGAATTTGGTGTTTATGATGTCATGAAGGAAATTGAAACAGAGATTACGGGTATAAGGAAAATTACCGAACAATATGTCCCAGAACAAACTCCAGTTGAACACATGGAAAATCCTGAACAATCAGAACAGGAAACCGAAAAGCCAGTTAAGAAAAAAAGAAAGAAAGTGGAGAAAAGGGAATCTTCCGGGGACATCATTTCCCGACTATCCAATCATCAAGGTTTTCCAAAGCCATTATGTGAGGCTGTTATTAACGGAGAAACGCTTCAGTTTCAGGTGTTGGGAATGAAGGGGGAATCAGTGAAGATTAAAAGAGGGAACCATATTCGTTTCGTAGGTCTACCGGATATTATTGATGCCAAAATAATTGGAGAATCCAAGAAGAAGGAGCAATATTGAATGATTCTCCCGGAAAATGAGTTCACCTTATTTCTAATAATAGGCTTGGCTTCTTTCAGGCTGACACGCTTGATCGTATTCGATAAAATCATGGAACCGATACGCCGCCCCTTTTTTAAAGAGATAGAGGAAAAAGATGAAGAAGGAGATGTGGAAATATTTTTAATGCCCAAAGAAAAGGGCCTGCTTGGCTGGGGTGGGCAACTGCTTAGCTGTTTTTGGTGTGTTGGTGTATGGGTCAGCCTTTTACTGGTACTCCTTTATATACAACATTGGTTTATAGGCTACGTACTGATTCTAACCCTTGCAGTAGCGGCAGTGGGCGCGATAATTGAGGTCATAATCAGCAGAATTATGGACATTTGATTGGAAACAACTTGTCTCTTCGCTCATATAGTAAGTTATAGACATTAAGGAGGAGTCATGAATTGAATAAGAAACAGAGTCCGTGGGCTTATGCCAAACCGATGAAAAAAGATCAGCCGGTCAAAATCAAGAAGGACTGTGGCTGTAACAATAAAAACAAAGGATATTAAGTAAAAAAAAAAAACCTTTCCAATTCGGAGAGGTTTTTTTTATTTCCTAATCCTACCATTCATAAAAACCAGTGAAACAAGAAAATAATAATAGGACGATAAATTAGGATGTGATTCTATGTTCAGACAAGGAAGATATTTTAAGGGCAAATGGCTGTTTGTTATGTTTGTTTTGTGTTTGCTTACTGCCTGCAGCAGTCAGGGTGACAGAAAAACAGAGAATTTAGCATTGATTAAACGTACGAATCCTGAACCGATGGACATCATTAATGGGATGGATGAAAAGGATGAAAAGGGACTGATCTCAAAGGTCAAGGAAACCGTTGCTAACGAAGACGCCATCTATGATGTGATCGTCGTGAAAAATGGCAAAAAGATTATCGTCGCATATAAGGTTAAGCACTTAAAACGTTTTCATATGAAGAAAATTGAAAAAACTGTGACTGGAAATCTTGAAAAGCAGTTTCCCAAATATAGTTTTATCGTTTCGAGCGATTATAAAATCTTTTTGGAATCTGTAAGATTGAACGAGTTACTCAAGGAAAAAGATGTTCCCGAGAAAAAGGCGAAAAGGAAGTTCAAGGAGATTGAAGGACTTCAAAAAGAATTAATTTAGAAAGGGAGGTTCAGCACTATGAGCGGCAAGGAGAAAACTACCCCACAACAGGATGCATATAAAGAGCTCCAAGGGAAGCATGAAATTAAAAGGCCGATAGTGAAGAATTGTTTGAAAGCCTTTTTAGTAGGTGGCATTTTCTGCATAGTGGGACAAGCCATTTCTTACTTCTATATTTACTTTTTTAACTTTACGGAACAGACAGCAGGTAGTCCAACAACTGCTACCATGGTATTTCTGGCTCTTCTAATGACCGGCTTCGGGTTTTACGACCGCATTGGACAGTTCGGTGGGGCAGGAAGTGCCGTTCCTGTTACAGGGTTCGGTAACGCAGTCATTTCGGCGGCTATCGAACATCGGACTGAAGGATTTGTCCTTGGTGTTGGAGCCAATATGTTTAAATTGGCTGGATCGGTTATTTTATTTGGAGTATTTTCAGCCTTTGTCGTGGCGTTGATAAAAACGATTTATCAAATGATAGGGGGCTAAGCGATGTTAAAGGGAAAACAAACATGGATGTTCACCAATAAACCGGTCATCTTGGAAACTGGAGTAACAGGTGGGCCCTTCGAGGCAAATGGAGAAATCGCCGGTGATTTTGATATCCTATACGATGATTTGTGGATGGAACAGGATTCTTATGAGAAGGCTCACCGCCATTTGATGGAGAAAGCGGTTGAGCTTGCACTGGAGAAAGGTAAGATTGACAAGGAGCAGGTACAATTTTTCTTGGCGGGTGATTTAATCAATCAGGTTACACCCACAAGTTTTGCAGCCAGAACCAACGGCATTCCATACTTCGGCTTGTTTGGTGCCTGTTCCACCTCAATGGAAGGTCTCGCTCTAGCTGCCTTCATTACCAATTATGGCGGGGCTAACTATGTGTTGACAGGCGCCTCGAGCCATAATGCAGCTGTTGAAAAGCAATTTCGCTATCCAACTGAATATGGAGGGCAAAAACCTCCGACAGCTCAATGGACGATAACAGGAGCAGGGGTGGCACTGGTAGCTCCTAATGGAAGCATTCAAGGGGAATTTCCCCATATCGTCTCGGCCACCATCGGAAAGGTCATTGACATGGGATTGAAAGATCCCTTCAATATGGGGGGAGCGATGGCCCCGGCCGCTATCGATACAATTCTTGCCCATTTCAAAGATACTGGTCTGACCCCGGATGATTATGATTACATCATTACTGGTGATTTGGGGAAAATAGGCAGAGGGACAGCCATTGACTTATTAAAACAAAAGGGCTGCGATATCAATCAGGAAAAATTCAAAGATTGCGGATTGATGATTTTTAAAAAGGATCAGCCTGCTTTGGCAGGCGGGAGTGGTGCGGGATGTTCGGCTGTGGTTTTATATGGCCATATACTAAATGAAATGATTTCTGGTAAATATAAAAGAATCCTGCTTGTTGCAACAGGAGCATTATTGTCACCGCTATCCGTCCAGCAAAAAGATTCCATTCCGTGCATTGCCCATGCGGTAGCCATTGAATATGGGATGAAATCATGAAAAAGGAGAGATTTGGATGTTAGCAATGTTTTTTTGGGCCTTTGTCATCGGTGGCTTGATATGTGTAGTCGGCCAGCTTCTTTTCGATGTTGGCAAGCTGACACCAGCACATACGTTAAGCCTGTTCGTTGTAATAGGAGCTGTTCTTGGCGGGTTTGAATTATACGAACCGCTTGTTGACTTTGCCGGTGCTGGAGCAACCATACCAATCGTTTCGTTTGGGAATTCGCTCGTGAACGGGGCAATGATGGAATCGGAAAAACACGGTCTCGTTGGCGTACTGACAGGTATGTTTGAAATTACGAGTTCCGGTATCTCTGCAGCTATCATCTTTGGATTTATCGGGGCGTTAGTTTTCAGACCAAAAGGTTAAAATAACGGAAATAGGCAGCCTGGACTAGGACATGGCCTATACATATTTGTCCAGACCTACATATGTTATCAGTAAGCTTTAGCGAAAGCGAGGTGATTTAGTATGTTTGGTTTCGGTGGCTACGGTTGTGGCAACAGCTGTTATGGCTATGGAGGCGGTTATGGCGGAGGCTATGGTTACGGCGGTTCTAGTTTCGCGATAATCGTTGTCTTGTTTATCCTATTAATCATTGTAGGGGCTTCTTTCTGCTGCTAACGTAAATGGAATAGGCAGAAGAAGCCTATTCCATTTATTTTTATTTGTGAGGGCCTAGCACCATTTTTCTGTTAATACATAGGATAGGTACAGAAAAGGGAGGGGCTTAGGTATGGATAATAACTTTTTTAAAAACATAGAAGGTAAAACGGGCGTAAATATGAAAGATGTATTAGAGTTGGCAAACTCTCTACAGGGAGCCAATTTCAAAGATGAAACAACAGTTAGAAGCGTCATCAAGCGCGTTTCAAAAATAGCAAATAAGCCGGTCAATAAGGAAACGGAAGATAAGATCGTCCATTCCATTGTATCTGAAGGGAATAAACTGGATTTCGGGACCATTTCCAATATGATAAATAAAAAGTGAAAAAAAGGCCTTAAAGTGCAGGCCTCAGTTTGTCGACAAAAGGGGTTAGGAATTAACATTCCGAACCCCTTTTGAAATTCCTAAGCCATATTAGTTTCAACTTCTTCAATCGTTTTACGCATGGAACGAATACCGAAGGTATATTGAATGAAAGTCAGTTTAACTAAAATAACTGGATCAATACTTGGGCGTCCTACCTCTGAATACATATCTTTCATCAAGTCATAAATGAAAGTGAAGTCAATGGCAGCCTCCATTTTACAAACCAAATGGTTCGGTGGCACCAGTTGATCTAAAGTAATCATTTCAAGTTGATCTCGCTGAATAGAATCATGTTTAGAAAGCATCCTCATCACCTCAAGTTTTAATACTTTTATTTTAAAACAAAAATGACTCCAGGCAAAAGTGTTCCATCTAAAAGGCAAGACAAAGTTGATTGGAGCGGGTGTTCGAGACTCCTGCGGGAAAAGCGCGTCTAGGGGAGACACCAAAGGCGAAAGCCGAGGAGGCTCCCCGACCGCCCGCGGAAAGCGAGTGCCCTACGTTCTAATCAACGTTCGAATTTTTAAAACCCTCAAAAAAAAACTGTAGACAAACTCGATTTTCATCGAGTTTGTCTACAGTCTGAGGCCTGCTAAAGTACAGGCCTTTCCCATTTCGTATTTCAAAGAGAGATATTATTCACTTTTGGTCAAAGCTTCAAGAAACGTGATGGATAAGCGGTCCGTCCCCGTCTAGTTTGCAGAATGGAAAGGTAAAGATCCTTTTTAGCCCGGGTTGCTGCAACATAGAGCAAACGTCTTTCTTCTTCAAGAGGGGCCAGCTCCCCTTTTCGGTATGATTCAAGTGCGAAATCATGAGGAATGCTGCCATCGACAGCAGCAAGGACATATACGGTTTGATATTCAAGCCCTTTGGAACGATGTATGGTGGTAAGCTGTATGGCATCCTTAAAGTGTTTCGATAGCTGTTTAATCTCTTGGACCATCGCAGTCATATGATCGACATGTTCAATGAAAGCGGCGACGGTTGGAAAACGATTTGCCGCCACCTTTAGGTCGCGGATGTCATCGGATCCTTTTTCTAGGTTCGCATCATTACCGCGTTTTTTTACATATTCCTGGTATCCTAAATCTTTCTCGATGATCTCTAACGCTACGAGTGGCGACATAATTTTTAAAGACCGAATCTGTCCCGGAATCGTTTTTAATTTTCGTTCTTGAAAAGCATGTCCTGTCTTAACAAAAGCAAATGCATCGATAAAATCACAATCCTGCAGTATTGTCATTGCTTTTAACTCCTGTAATATACTTTGCTTTAAAAATAAGGAGGAAAGGACATCAGATGCTGCCTTGCTATCATGGGGAAACAAACTCAGGCGCATAAAGGCAAGCATGCCGCGAATGACCCTGCGCTGATAAAACGAATCTGCATCCTTTTCAATGACAAATGGCAGGTTTGAAGCGGCTAGCCGTTCAAAAATGGCCCTGGACATCGTGTGTGTCCTATACAAAACTGCAAAGTCCCCAGGGTTTGCTCCCTTGGATATTTTTTCTTGGATGTCGGATACGATCATCGTTGCTTCCAATTCCTCATCATAAGGATAAAATAATACAGGGGGATTACCAGAATCATGCTGTGCTGTCATCTTTTTTTCCATCCGGTTCTGGTTGCGCTTGATCAAGCGGTTCGCTGTAGCGACAATTTCATGAGAAGAGCGATAATTCTCGGTCAGCTTTACCACTTGGGATCTAGGGAAATCATGATTGAAATTCAGAATATACTTCGGATCGCTTCCGCGGAAAGAATAAATGGATTGATCATCATCCCCAACCGCACATACATTTTTTGATTCAGCAGAGAGGAGTTTTATCAATTCATATTGGACTTTATTGATATCCTGAAACTCATCAACCAAAAAATAGTTAAATCTTTGCTGATATTTCTTCAAAAAATCCGGGTGGTTTTTTAAAAATACATAACAGCCTACAAGCATATCATCAAAATCATATTTTCCTGTTTGCTGTTTATATTCTTCATATTTCTTATATAAAAATAAACAGGATTTCTCCCACTCGTCAGTCGGTTTAATATCTTCTGGAAAGGCCAAGGAATTTTTCCAAAGCCCAATTTGTTGAAGAGCTTGATCATATGCAAATTCCTTATCATCAAGTTCCAATTCCCTGCCAGCCTGTTTCAATATCTTTTCTTTTTCCCATTCCCACTTCAATAGGAAATCGCGCTGCCATTTGGATGGTTCGTGAAAAATCAGGATTTTATAAAAGATGCTATGAAAGGTCCCGCTAACTATTTGAGAAACAAGGGAAGGCGTCATATAGGGATAGCCGAGCAGACGCTGCTGCATTTCCTTTGCAGATTTTGCCGTGAATGTTACAAGCATGATACTTTTTGGATCAATCTTCTTCACTGTGAGCATATAGGCAGTACGTACCGTTAATACCCGGGTTTTCCCACTGCCGGCTCCTGATAGGACGAGAATTGGTCCATCGATGGTCATTACCGCTTTGAGTTGATCTGCATCTAGAACAACCCCGGATGAGGATAGTTCCTGAAAGTATGGTTCCTCTGATTGTTCCAGGGCAGAAGGTTTATCTGAATACTTCGGATTGCCAGTTATGGTCCGGCTCTTAAGGAAGGGTTCCGTAATGGTTTTTGTTTCTGTAATGGTTCGAGATGTAGGAATCCTAAATCCATTCTGTTCCATATATTCTAATGGTCTGTCCTCATTTATCGGTTCTGAATTTGGCATTTCGCAGTGAGCCTGCGATGGGTCACTATGATAAAAATAGGGTGTCTCATGGATTCCAATAAATAATTTCACTGGTTTATGACAAATGATACAAGAAAGCTGATCACGTTTTCCTTTTTCAAAAAGTGTCTGCAGCTCACCAGCTGAAACGGTATGTAAATGTACGATTTCATTGCCAGATTTTGCTTGATTCATATAAATGGATACCTCTAATCTATTAAAAATATCGGCAATACTCATCATACCAGAAGATTAGGAAAAAAGAATGCGGAAATAGTGTTTAAATCTCATTCCAGACGGGTATTTAAATGACAACATAACTATGTAAATAAAGGTGGGATTCCTATGGGATACATAGCACCTGTTACACAATTTGATTTTATTCAATATGCCAACCGGACGGTCGGACCTGAAGAGAAAGTAAGAATTGTCAAAGGAACGAAACCCATTCAACCGATCCGCTTTGATCAAGTGTTGGAAGAGGAAATGGGAAGCTTTGAAGGATTCAATCAAGTTCAATATCATAATCGGGAAAGGACGAATGGAGCAGGTGCTAATAAAAATCAAATGGACATGTGGGTTAGTGAAGAATTTACGGCTGAAATGACAGCAAAAGGGTGGTATTTCAACGAAAGTGTCTAGTTTTGCAAAGAAAAACAAAAGAGGACACGTGAAGTGTCCTTTTTGTGTTGATCTCTTAGAGAACGTCAATTTCCACGATTAGAGCTAACAATAATTGTAGTAAAAGTTGAATGTTAAGAGCGATTTGTGCATCAGTTGTTACAACGTCGATATCACGGCTGTTTTCAACAATTGTTTTTTGGCGCGTGATTTGTTTAACATTAGAAGATTGGATTAATTCTTGGGTAATCCTATCAGCATTATCATTATCTGCAACGGAAATGCTTACGATGATCGCAATAGCTGCTTGTAGAGCGGATTGTAGAGAAAGAGCCGCTTTAACATCTGTTGAAGTGATATTTACATTACAGGAATCTTTAATGTAAATTAGTTCTTCGGAAAGTTGAACCTGAGAATTGTCTTGTCTTGCCTCTTGTTCGATCGAGTCGTCTTCGTTATTGCAGAATCCTGTCAGGGGGTGGTGTGAAGCGGAATCTAGGGCTGACCATGATCTTTCAGAGTCTTCATGAGTGTTACAGTTGCTACGATATACATTTTGGTTCATGTTGTTTTTTCCTCCTTAGGTTTTATTCCCTATTAAAATATGCTTTGATGGTTAATCGGGTTGGACGAATAAATCAGTTAATTCGTCTATTTTTTAATACTTAGTGAAAGTATTAGTGTGTGGGGGGATGAATGATAAAAGAAGCTGGAGCTTCAGGAATGAAATGTAAGTGCTGCTATGTTCTCTGTTACTTATTTCTCCCCAGCAAGTAGGGTTTGATTAGGTGAAATGGTGAATCATTTATCTTTGGAATCCGTGAATTTGTTGTGAATGGAATTTGTAATTGGATTAACATCTTTTTCCGTGATGTTCTTGTCTTGGTTTATGATTTTTTGCGATTGCTCTTGTAAATAGCGAATGGTTTCTCTAAGGTTATTTCTTTCTTTTTCAGTTAGATCGACTTTTTCCTTTTTGAAACCATGTTTTCTCATAGTCCTCGAAACCAGCAGTTCCATTAATCTTTTTTGAGACTCCTCCAGGTTAAATTCATTGTTGCCCATAAAATTTTCCCTCCTTCTTGCTTTCTATATATAGTCTATGTATTTTTGCGGAGATTGCCATTGAACAGAAATGGTTTTTTTATAAAACGATAATTTAAGATCATGAACAAACAAAAAAACGCTGTCCAATCAGAAAACTGAAAGGACAGCGTTTTTATATCATAAAATGGTCTTCGTCATCGTTTTATGAGGAATGCCAGCATCCATGAATTCGTCGGAAACGATCTCATATCCTAACTTTGAATAAAAAGGAATCGCGTGCACCTGGGCATCAAGCTTTAATTGAGGTACTTCCCGTTCGCTTGCGTATTCCTCAATAGCGTTCATGATCATGGCACCGGCACCATTCTTTCGGCCCGATGATAGTACACAAATGCGCTGGACTTTACCAATGTTGTCGATGACCCTGAAGCGCCCGGCACCTATTGGCTGATCCTGATCATCATATAAAACGAAATGTGCAGACTCTTCTTCATATTCATCGATCTCTTCTTCAAGAGGGACTTTTTGTTCTTGGACGAATACTTTTTTTCGAATCATATAAGCATTTTCAAGCTCTTGGCTGTTCTCTGCAATTTTTACAAACACGAAATCATTCAGCTCCTAATCTAAATGTTTCATAAACGGTCCATGCCCCATCTTCAAGCTGATACAGCAAGTGAACTCGTTTCACCTCTTCTTCATGGCTAACGTCAAGCATGCTTAATTGGCCTAAAACATCAGAATGCTCATTATCGGATAAATCTTGAGCGATGGTAATATGCGGGACGAATGCATGTTCATTTTCACTTTTCATGAATTCCTCATTATTAAGTGCATCATGCAGCTCTTGAAGCCCTTCGGATAATTCCACTTTGAAATAAATAGTATTGCTTACGGGTTGGAAGGACTTCGCTTTCGTTACGTTCATCGTAAAAGGACTGCACTTTTGAGCAATGCCTTTTAATTGTTCCGCGATCGTCGAAATTTCCATATCCGTCGCTTCGAATGTTGGTTTAAGCGTTAAATGCGGTGGAATGAAAGCATATTTCGTATCATACCTTTTTCGATAGGAGTTAGCTAAATCTTGAAGTTTTTTTGAAGGGAAAATTGCAACACCATATTTCATAAATAAAACCTCCTGATATTTTTTTATTGTTGTATTATAGTTGGACATGTTTTTCTTGAAACCATCTCAAAAGAGATGATTACGAGTAAGTTAGAACATTTCCAATAGTGCTCTTTTTAAATCTGCCTGCCAATATTTCCAGGTATGATTACCTTCAAATTCTTCATAGAAGCATGGAAATCCTTTTTGGTTTAATAATTTATGCAATTCCCTGTTGGGTTCTATGAAGTTTGACCTGTTGCCATCAGTCGTCGGAACATCAGTTTCCCCAGTCCCGATCACATGGTAAAGTTCGAGGAGATGCGGATCCTCAAAATTACGTACAGCATCCATTACTGCTTCATTGGCAAGTGGCGACTGCATGATGCATTTCCCGAATGTATGGGGATACTTTAGTGCGGCCAATAAAGAAACTGTACCACCAAGAGAGTCACCTATCAAAGCTCGACCATGTCCCATTTGATAGGTCGGAAATTCATCATCTAAAAACGGGACAAGTTCATGGGCAAGAAAACGTATGTATGCAATGTGCTGTTCCCCGTCCGGATGATATTTGCTCCTGCGGTCAAAGCGGTCTTTATAGGGAATGCCGACAACGATGATATTCTCGATCTCTTCGTTCCCTAATAGTTCATCGGCTACGCGACCAATTCGGCCCATTTGAAAATAATCACGGCCATCCTGAGCAATCACAAGCGAATATTTATACAGTGGCGAAAAATTAGCAGGCAAGTAAACAAGTAGTTCCAACTCTTCTGCTAAAGCTTCGCTTTTAAACATGTACTCTTTAATTGTGCCTTTGCGTAAACTCATTTTCCCGCACCTCGATGATAATTAATAATGAAAAACAACTTACTTGACTATTTTAGCATAGCCTAGCGATTTTTTCCTGTGAGAAGAATTTAGAATAGAATATTTTCATTATATTTTCTAAAAATTTAAATTATAAGGTGCTATAATACTAGCATATAGGAAAATAATACAATAAAAGAGGTGGCGAATAAAATGGCAGATGTACAAGTACACAGCAGGGAAGTAACAAAGGCGGCTAAACGAACATTAATAGAGCGTGGTGTAAGTGTGGAGGCAATTGCAAAAATCGTTTTTGAATTGCAGTTCCCGTATAAAGCTGATCTTAAGCTGGAGGAATGCATCCACAGCGTCGAGCGTGTCCTGTTAAAAAGGGAAATTCAACATGCCATTTTAGTCGGTGTGGAGCTGGATAGACTGGCAGAGCAAAAAAAGCTATCAGAGCCCCTGCAATCGATTGTTGAATCTGATGAAGGGTTATTCGGAGTGGATGAAACGATTGCCTTTGGTGCAGTACTCGGTTACGGAAGCATTGCTGTAACGACCTTTGGCCATTTGGATAAAAATAAAATAGGCGTCATTCACGAACTCGATAAGAAGCAAGAAGGAATCGTGCATACCTTCCTGGATGATATCGTTGCAAGTATTGCCGCGAGTGCCGCCTCAAGGTTAGCTCATCGTCTGAGAGATGAAGAAGAATCGTTAACTGAACAGGAAAAGGACATTCAGGAAGAAGAAGAGTTGATCGGTTGAATCTTGTCGACCAATTTTCATCCCGACCTATCAAACCTGGCCTTAATGAGGCGGGCAGAAAGGATATTGTCCATTTTAAATGTCCGTTTTGTCTGCCTTAGAAAACAGAATGCGTGAAAATTGCCTGGATAAATTTCAAGCACCTGGATTTTCCGCTGCGTAATCTTTCCTTGTTCGGAGAGATAAATTATCTCTAATGGAGCGTTTTCTTCCATATGTTTTCGAAGTATATATTTCATTCCTTGTCACTCCTTTGCTGACTTACTTGCAATCATTATATGCGAACGTACGTTTCTTATGCAAGTGAAAAGGGAACGCCAGTTCTTGTTTTGCGGATAGGCAATAAAAAATAAGATGAAAATAAAACTTTTTTAATATAATGCGTTGACTTTTTAACAAAAAAACATATAATAAATTATGTGCTTAAGTATTTTACTAATCAGTTATTACATACGACTTGTTAGCTCAGTGGGAGAGCACTTCCTTGACAGGGAAGGGGTCGTGGGTTCGAATCCCTCACAGGTCATCCGAACGGCGAAAGCATTGCTAAGCAATGTTCTTGCCGTTTTTTATTTTAAATCAACGACTGTATGATGGGTTCAAGGTAAACACCATAGAATGCCTAAAAACCACTTCACGCTAAAATATGTGAGGTGGTTTTTTTGCTTTTAAATTTCGAATTCAAGAATTTCATGAAGAGAAAGCACTTAAGTAACATTCAATTATGCTAGGTTTACTGTGAAGAAAATGAATTTGTAAATGTTAAGATGTTACTGCTAACATCAGTTTCTTTTCCTTGTATTGCAGTATGGATTTTCCAAAGGGCATTTCTATTACAGTATCGAGTATGCTGGACATATAATTTGAAAGTTGTTAAGCATTACTATACTCAGGTAGTCATCTCTAAGGAATAAAGACGCAAAAACTTTTGAATGACTCGTTCGTTGCATGACGTTAGCCTCTTTGGTAGACTATGCAGAAGTACATTTGACTTTGGCTAGGATTTACTATGGAACGGCATAGAGCTTCCCATTTTCAGGTTTCGTTTGGGACATCTCACTTTAGTAGGAGAATAGAAAGGGATACAGCTTTATAAAAAGAAATAACCCATGAATCACACATACATTTTCCATATGTGGAGTGTGTGTCAAATCAGTTTTAAAAGTGTAACCCAATCATACAGGGTCCCGATGCTAACTCTAATTTCGTGGGGATCTTTTTCATGTCTATCCTTTTTCTATCTTTTCCTTCTCTCCTCTCCCAAAAAAGTAAGAATTCTTTAATTTAACTCGAACGGCAGGGGGCAGTGAAACTTCTAAGGAATAATTTTTGGATGTACAAAAATACATTACAAAAATAAAAACTTAACAATTTGATGTGTTTCTAAGAAGAAACCATCTTTTCTCATAAAGCAGGGGTTGTATGTGGGCTTGTAATTTATCAAGAATTTTCTGTTTAGATGACTATACAGGAATAATATAAGGAGGAAGCAATGAACAATTATAAATTGACCATTCAATATGATGGCGGGCGTTATAGAGGCTGGCAACGACTCGGTAATAGTGATGATACGATTCAAGGGAAAATTGAAAATGTATTAACGGAAATGGTAGGGGAAAAAATTGAAATCATCGGATGCAGCAGAACGGATGCCGGTGTACATGCCCTTGCCCAAATAGCCAATTTTAAGATCGGTGAAAATCTGACTGAAGTTGAAATCATGAATTATTTGAATAGATATTTACCACGGGATATCAGCATTGTCGAGGTTAGGCTAGTTCCTGAACGTTTTCATGCCCGTTATAATGCTAAGGATAAAACCTATTTGTATAAGATCTGGAACGAGCAATATACAAATCCTTTCATGCGAAAGTACAGTATGCATGTAGAGGAAAAGCTGAATATCACAAGAATGAAAAATGCATGTCAACATTTTATAGGTGAACATGATTTCACTGCTTTTTCAAATGCAAAGTCTAAGAAAAAGTCCATGGTGCGTGAAATATATTCCATTGATATAGAAGAAAATGCCGGTTTTATCGAAATTGCAGTGCGAGGCGATGGATTTCTTTATAATATGGTTAGAAAGATTGTCGGGACGTTGATAGAAGTTGGGTTGGGTGAAATAGATGCTGAAAATATACCAAGTATTTTAGAGTCAAAAGAAAGAATCCAAACGGGTCGTATGGCGGAGGCAGCTGGTTTGTACTTGGTAAAGGTTGATTTTTAGGCCGGATGTTGATGCATCGGTAATTGTATGTTAAGTGTACAGGCAGTAGAAAAAGGGAAGTAATAGGGAAGAATGGTAAAGCGGAAAGTACGAAAGAAGGAGAGATTTTCATGAGATTAGCAGGAAAGAAAATAATCTGTCTTGTGCACCATGATTTTGAAGATTTAGAGCTCTGGTATCCGATTTTACGTTTAAAAGAAGAAGGGGCGATTGTTCACCTCGCTGGTGAAAGGGCGAATGAAACATACATTGGAAAATATGGTGTACCAGCCATTTCTGATTATGAGTATGGCAGTATCAATGCTAGAGAATATGATGCCATTCTTGTACCGGGCGGTTGGGCACCCGACAAAATTCGCCGGTTTCCTGAAGTGTTATCGCTCCTTCAAAGCATGGAAGAAAATAAAAAAACCATTGGGCAAATTTGTCACGCTGGTTGGGTGTTGATATCCGCGAAAATTTTACAGGGGAAGAATGTAACGAGTACACCTGGCATTAAAGATGATATGGAAAACGCAGGGGCAACTTGGATAGATGAGCCCGTCGTCGTAGATGGAAACCTTGTGTCAAGCAGACGTCCACCTGATCTGCCGGATTATTTAAGAGAATTGATAAACGTGATTGAAAAGGGTTAAATCCATAGTACGGTGAAAAAGTGGTTTTTCCTTCTGGAAAAACCACTTTTTCTTTCCATACCCGAATTTATTTTTAATACTGATTATGATACTTACTGAAATGCTAAAGATCATTCCCTTGATTGATCCTTAAACAAGTCAATAGACAAATTTCCTTTTGTCCCTACGACAGCATAAGAGATGTCAATAACAGAAAGGTTTCTTTTTCTAAGTTCAGCCATTAACCATTCGTCATCGTAGGTTTGTTTGGATAAGTTTTCGTATAGGATCTTCCCATCATAGACCATCTCTATCGGTATAGTTCCAGCTGAGGACCGTATAGCCAAATCCTGTTTGGTGGTATTTTGGTATTTTGTTTTTTTTAATACAGAAAGGGAGCCATTTATCTCTAATATGGCACACTCCACTTCATCAAAATGGAAGATATCCTTGCCCCGCAAAGCCTGTTTAAGAGAATCCAGTGAATACCCCATTCGCTGCATGGACTCCTCAAGAATCTGTCCTTTCTGAATTAAGGCAACAGGTTCTCCAGCAATCCATTTTCCGAAGCGCGGATTTCGAACCGCTACAAGATTCAGTATAAAAACGACGGCACCCATAATAATCATTGCAAGGATAAAATACAAGAATTTAATTTTAATATTGAATGCTAGATTGCCTGCAATTGTCCCCATCGTAATTGAAGCGATATAAAGGTGATAGGTCCTTTGGGCAATCGTCTGTTTACCGAGCAGATGGACAAATACCCATAATAAAATAAAAGCTGTAAAGGTTCGAAAGATGATTTCAACAGATCCTGGCATGACTATTTCTCCCTTTTAAAAATCCCGACAGTTCGTTTGTCATAGTATGTTCTTACAGCAAGCCCATTATTCTGTAATTTGGGTGCGAAAGTTGAAGAAGAATTAAGTTTTTTAGGGTCGTGGCCATATTTTAAATATTCCATAAAGGGAGCGATTCTTTAATAAGGATTGGTTTTCTTCCTGAACGAAGGCATAAGTCAAAAATAGGTAGGGAAACTAATTGGATTTTTTTGTAATTAATTTGATCAACTATTAAAAATGAGGTATACCAGTTTACATGTCCCTTTTCAATAAAAGGGACCCTATAGTTTTCGGCCTTACATTTTTTTATATCGTTCACTGTTTCAATATGCATTCCTGAATCAGTATCATCACTGTGTGTTTCAAAAATCAACATAATTATGAAACGTACTTCCTTATAAATCAGGCATTCAAAATAGGTGAAATAGGAAGCAAGTAGCATATCGTTACTTGCTTCTTTTTATTTGGTGTCGAAAATCCATGGATATGTTTACTTAGTATTGATTTAGAACATTTTTCGAATAATAGTATCAAAATACTTTTTGCACGGGGGTATGTTTTGAGTAATATTCGGGAGATATTCATTGACGATTTAAAATGCATTTATAAAAATTTCTTTATTTGTATCGTTGTTGTGTTTCTTATGTTCATCCCATCCATTTATGCGTGGTTTAATATTGTTGCATCATGGGACCCATATGCAAATACGGAAGGAATCCTTGTCGGTGTTTCAAATAATGATAAAGGTGCGGAGTTAAATGGCGAAGCCGTAAATATAGGCAAGGAAGTTATAGAGGGGTTAAAGGGAAACAAAGATTTGGGCTGGAGATTCACAACTCAAAAAGAGGCGTTAGCAAAAGTGGAAAAGGGGGATTATTACGCATCCATCATCATTCCAGAGAATTTTTCGGAGCATATTGCGACAATCATGACCGATGACCCTATTAAAGCGGAGATTGATTATTATGTGAATGAAAAAATCAATTCCATTGCTCCTAAAATTACGGCAGCGGGGGCCAACAGCATTGTGGGAAATGTGAGCAAAAGCTTTATCAAATCAGCTAGCGGGAGTATTCTTGCAATCTTTAATGAACTGGGAATCACCTTGCAAAATGAGTTGCCGACAATTCAGAAAATGAAGAATATGGTGTATTTATTAGAGGGAGAACTTCCGGAGCTTGAACAAAATCTGAAAATCGTACAAACACATGTGAAAAGAGCAGAAGAAATCATTAAAATGGTCAATGATGGTCTAGATTCAATAGAAGGTTTAACATCACAAAAAGACAAATTGGTGTCAGGTGTTTCCAATTATGTAGACTCAACCAAGCAGGCATTTGCCGAAATCCATCCACTCTTGAAAAATGATATTGCGAGCATCAGGAGTGATAATGAATCGATTTTAGTGCTTGCAAATAGGTTAGCGGATCAGGATTTGTCCGGTAATGAGGGGAATCAGCTAGTTGAACAAGGGAGAACGAGGATAAATAAAGAGTTATATCTTTTGGACAGTATGTATAACTTATTGGTGAGCGTCAATCAATTTAGTGAAAAAAACCGCCTTCAGCCAGAAATAAATCTAGTGGATGGTTTACGGGATAATGCTTCGGATCAACTTCAAGCACTGAATGACCATTCCTTCGACTCACTTAGAAATCTTGGTGAAAATAATGATGAAGTCTTGGGAAGCTTCCAGGATACCTTTTCAAAGGAGACAGGACCAAAATTCAATGAAATTTGGGCTGAAACGGATACTATATTACAGAATGCCCAGCGTATGCTTGAGGAGGGAAGCCAAGCTCTTCCTGAAGTGAAGACATTGTTGAATGAGACGAATCGAACGTTAGTAACTCGTACGGGAGATATCGATAAGTTACAGGATAAATTTCCGGAGATCGAGGGAAAAATCAAGGCTCTGGCTTCTAAAATGAGAGAAATCGATAAATCTTATAATATGGAAGAAGTGATTGATTTCCTAAAGAATGATATTGAACAGGAAAGTGACTTTTTCTCGGAGCCAGTATTGCTCAATAAACACAGTTTATTTCCCATTCCGAACTATGGATCTGCCATGTCCCCCTTCTTCACGGCACTTTCCCTCTGGGTGGGTGGGACAATATTGATTTCCATGCTTAGCGTGAGCGTCACACAAAAGGGTTACAGTCCATATCAAATTTATATTGGCAGGTACCTTATATTCTTCATCATTGGATTGATGCAGGCATTAGCCGTATCCATCGGTAACCTTTTTCTGATTGATGTATATGCAGTAGATAAATTCGAGTACGTCATGTTTTCCGTCTTGATAAGTACAGTATTTACTTTAATGGTCTACACCTTCGTATCGGTTCTGGGGAATGTTGGGAAGGGAATAAGCGTAGTTCTGATGGTGCTTCAAATATCAGGCTCGGGAGGCACCTTCCCCATTCAAGTAACACCGCCATTTTTCCAACATATCAACCCCTTCCTGCCGTTTACCTATGCCGTTGGTTTACTTCGTGAATCAGTTGGAGGGATAACCTGGAGTGTCGCTGGCAAGGATATATTCATCTTATTCCTCTATTTAATAATCACGCTCAGCTTTGGCATCATATTGAAAAAGCCACTGCATGAAAGGACGCAAAAGATGAAGGATAAATTGTATGGAAGCAGGATTTTTTAAGTTACTGAATGGAGCGGTGACCTCGGTTAACATAACTGAAATGAAGGCATGAAACTGGATACTGAAAAATCAGCCTGAACCCTTGAAAAGGGCTCAGGTTTTTTATTTGTTGAATGGAATTTGTTTATATGAACCTTTATGTAAAATTGGAATATTTATCAATACATTGACAGTTTAATAGAAAGATACCGATAAATTAGAATTTTTGCATTTTTATTGTTGACAAAAACCATTGGATTAATCATTATTAAGAAATAATGTTTAGTTAATCGGTGCGATATAAAAGTGGGGTGACTTTATGTATTTAACAATAGATGGCATTGAAAAAAGTTTTTCGAATGAAAAGAAAGAAAGCATAAAGGTGCTCGATGAGATTAATATAGAGGTCGAGAAAGGAAGCTTCGTTTCGATCGTCGGACCTTCAGGATGTGGCAAATCGACACTCCTTTATCTAATTGCCGGCCTTGATAAGGCTGATAAAGGTGAAATACGTGTAGCTGGAAAAAAGGTGATGAAGCCAGGTCCGGAGCGGGTTGTAGTGTTTCAAGAGGCTGGGTTATTTCCTTGGTTGACGGTTCTTGAAAATGTTACATACGGATTGAAGTTAAAGAAGATTCCCAAAGAAGAGGCTAAAGCCAAAGCATTGGACATTTTAAAAATGGTTCACCTCAGCAGATATGTTGACTCCTATCCACATCAACTCTCGGGGGGGATGAAACAGAGGGTAGCCATCGCAAGAGCGCTGGTGATGGAACCTGATATCCTGTTGATGGATGAACCATTTTCTGCTCTTGATGAGCAAACGAGGATGGTCTTGCATAAAGAGCTGCTCGAAATCTGGAGAAAAACTAAAGTGACCATTTTTTTCGTTACCCATAATATTCGTGAGGCTGTTCAGCTTTCCGAAAAAATTATCGTCTTTGCAACCCGTCCCGGGAAAATTAAAGAGACGATTTCCGTCCCTTCCATGAAAGATGGAGTTATGCCGGATAGTGTAACTTTGCATACTGAACAAAGGGTTCTATCGATCTTGCAGGAGGAAATTGAAAAAGTGCTGAAGGAGGAAATGGGGAATGATTACAGCTTTAAGACGAATCATATTCATCGCGATGATAGCGGGGATATGGGAAGTCACATCTAGACTTTCCAGTCTTCCGGACTTCATGTTTCCCAGCCTGACTCAAGTGTTGGAAACTCTGTTTAATGGACTAGTAAGCGGACAAATAACCGAAGCCATCGGAAAAAGCCTTGGCCGTATCCTAATCGGCTTCACGATTGCCATTATAATAGGTCTAATCTTAGGATATTTCATTTGGCGCTTTAAACTGGTTGAGGATACGCTTGGATTCGTAGTGACTGCTTTACAATCCATCCCGAGTATCGTTTGGTTCCCTTTGGCAATAATTTGGTTTGGATTGAATGATTTTTCAATTCTCTTTATCGTCACGATCGGCGCAACTTGGACGATGACAGTTAATGCAACAAGTGGATTCCGGAATGTGCCCCAGCTGTATCAACGTGTTGCCAAAACATATGGATCAACCGGTTTTCATTTTCTGCGTACCGTAATTTTACCAGCATCTGTTCCACAAATTATATCCGGGCTGCGAATTGCATGGGCATTTTCTTGGCGTGCATTGATGGCAGGTGAATTACTTGGCGGTGGCGGCGGTCTTGGACAGTTGCTGGAAATGGGCAGATCACTTGGACAAATGGATTTGGTCATCTCCGTAATGATCATTATCGCAATCATTGGAACAATCGTGGATAATGTTGTCTTCTCACGCCTAGAGCGTAATGTTCAACTGAAATGGGGAGTAAACCAACGGTAGATTAATAAGATTATAGTGTAAAAGGAGAGGGAAATATGCTGAAAAAATCATTTTTTGCCCTTATTATGTCCGTATTGTTAATCGGAATAGTAAGCGGATGCACACAATCCACCAGTAAAGAAGAGGAAAAAGGCTCTGGTAAACAAACTGTGAAAATTGGATATTTTCCTAATTTAACTCACAGTGCAACGATCATTGCACTTGAAAAAGGCTTTTTTGAAGAAGAGTTCGGTAAAGATGTTAAGATTGAAACCAAAACAGTGGCCAATGGCGGATTATTCATGGAAGCAATGGCTACAAACGCTATTGATGTCGGAACGGTTGGACCTGGTCCATTGCTTAACTTTTACGTGAAAAACCCTGAATACCATCTGATCTCTGGCGCTGTTAATGGCGGTGCCGTTCTAGTGGCCAGCGAGAACAGCAAGGTAACGGATTTAAAAGATTTGGACGGTAAAAAAGTAGCGATTCCCGTCATTGGGAGCACACAGGATGTCATGCTTAGGAAAGCTCTTCAAGATGTTGACTTAAAACCGACTACAAATGGGGGAACAGTTGAGTTGTATGCGGCAGCCCCTGCTGACACAACCGCTCTCTTTGTCCAAAAATCAGTCGATGCAGCTGCTACCCAGGAACCATGGGGGTATGTATTGGAAAACCAGGCAAAAGGAAAGTTAGTGCTTGACTGGGATCAATTTGCATGGGGAAAAGATTCACCTAATACGGTAGTGGCTGCAAGCCAGAAGTTCTTGGATAAAAAGGGGCTCGCTGCTTCCTATTTGAAAGCGCATGAAAAAGCGGTGAAGTTTATACAGGACAACCCTGAAGAAAGCCAAAAACTGGTTATTAAGCATTTGAAGGAACTGACTGGAAAAGAATTAAGTAAAGAAGAAGTGGCTTCAGCATTTTCACGCTTGGAAGTGACAACTGAAGTTAATGAGCAAGTCATCCAGGAAATGGCTGACATAAGCAAAGAAGCCGGTTATATTCCTAGCAGTGATATAAAAGGCATGATCGATCTATCAACTCTTGAAAAATTGTCCAAGTAAATTGTAATGAGAAAGCGCCTCAGCCATCCAGGCTTGGGCGTGTTTTTGTATTCCGGTAAAGGTCGAAAAAATCTAGTTTAGGTCGGATTAATCCGTTATAATGGCCTGAGAAGATGATTATACATATAAACACGGCACTGTCATGAACTCCTGTATTATGGACAGACTCGATCCAATGCCTGAATAACATGATCAACCTCTTCCCAGGAATGGATGGTAGCACCTGACGCCAGTGAATGTCCTCCCCCATTGAATTGACGTGCGACAGAAGCGATGGGAATACTCCGTGAACGAATCCTGACACGGATTTCAGAAGGATATTCGATGAAGAAAGCCCAGATTTTGGTTCCCCTTACACTTGATAGAGTATTTACTAAATTCGAAGCTTCGATTCGATCTATTCCATACATATTTAACAAATCCTCCGTAATAATGAAGTAAGCTACCCCTTTATCGGTTACCTTGAAGCTCATGAGAATGTCTTTTTGAAGTCTTGAAGAGTTTTTCGACTTTATATTAAGCCAGTTATGGATTCTTTCTGGCTGAAAATTATAAGTTCTTAAGTACGAAACCATTTTTAATGTCCTAGGAGTGGTATTCCCATTCATGAAATTCCCTGTATCACCTAGAATTCCTGCATAAAATGATTTAGCTGCTTCTTTATTCATGATAAAGCCTTCTGGAAATTGCAAAAATAAATCAACAAGCATTTCACTTGCAGAGCTATAAGAAGGGTCGACCCAAGAAAGGTCACCGAATTGTTCATATTCGGGGTGGTGGTCAATTTTGATCAGCAGGTCCCCGTGATCATAGCGGGAATCACTTATCCGTGAAAGGTTGGCGGTATCACAAACAATCACTAATGCCCCTTTGTATTTTTTATCGGTAATGACATCCATTCCACCAATGAATAAAAGCCTATCCACTTCTTCGCCAACCACAAAAACTTCCTTGGCAGGGTAGGAGTGCTTCAAAAGCCGTTGTAAGCCGATTTGTGATCCCAATGCATCGGGGTCCGGATTAACATGGCGGTGAATGATAATGGTTGGGTATTTCTTGATCGCTTCGATTATTTCCTTTTTTTTATTGACCATATTGCCATCTCCCTTTGAATCTTTCCTTGTCTGTCGACCGATAATTGATTGTATGGAAAATTCTCATTTTAAATATAGACAGTTATGTATATCCAATCATCACATGCCTCACGAATAAAGGCAATTCCAATTACTTTAGCTTGAGGGAGACCTGGAAGTATTTTTATATTAAACGGGAAGTATGCTAAAGAGTATTTCAGTGGAAGTAATAAAAACACCCAACAAAGTTATTGCAAAATTCAAAAAATGAAACTATACTTAATTTACCAAACCGATGACAACAAGTTACCTTGTTGCATGGCCGGCTTGTCATAAATCTGGAATTCATAAAAATTGACTTGGTTCACTTGATCTTCCTTTGCAGGAAGACAGTTCGTGGATAAGGGTCAGTGAAACATCAATGTATGACATTGTTGGTTTTACTGGCTCTTTTTTGTGTATCCTGATAGTTTGAAAGGGGTGATGATATGAATGGAGCTTTGGAAGGAGTCAGGATTATCGATGTTTCCCGTGTTTTGGCGGGACCGTTCTGTTCAATGATTCTCGGTGATTTGGGTGCGGATGTAATTAAAATTGAGCATCATGAATCAGGTGATGAAACGAGAGGGTGGGGTCCGCCATTCGCCCAAGGAGAAAGCGCTTACTATTTATGTGCCAATCGAAATAAGCAAAGCATGACCTTGAATTTAAAATCTGAACAAGGGAAAGAGATTTTCCAAAAATTAGTGTCTTCAGGGGATATAGTGATTCAAAATTTTAAGACGGGTACATTGGAAAAAATGGGGTTAGGTTATGAAGACTTAAAGGAAATTAACCCTAAATTGATCATGGCCTCGATTACGGGATTTGGTTTAACCGGTCCTTATAAAGATTTGCCTGGCTATGATTATATCATTCAAGCAATGAGTGGTTTGATGAGCATCACAGGAGAAAAAGATGGAAGCCCCGTGAAGGTCGGAGTGGCCATAGCTGACATATTGACTGGCTTGTATACAGGCATTGGCATTCTATCCGCTTTACATCATAGGGATAAAGAGGGGGAAGGACAGGAAATTGATATTTCGTTAATGGATTGTCAGGTTTCTTCATTGGTGAATGTTTCCAGCAACTATTTATTCAGTGGCTTGACCCCTGAACGAATGGGAAACCAACATCCCAATATCGTTCCATACCAGACGTTCCGGACAAGGGATGGGGAGCTTGTCGTGGCTGTAGGAAATGATGATCAGTTCAGGAGATTCACAACCGTTTTAGGCAGACCTGATTTAGCAGAGCAGGAACAGTTTAAGCATAATGAAAAACGTTTGCAAAACAAGGAAGAATTAATACGGATTATAGAGGATTCGTTGAGAGGAAAGACAAAGAAAGAATGGAAAAGGCTGTTTGATGATGCAGGGATACCCAATGGTCCGATTAATGATATCGCAGAGATGTTCGAGGATCCACAAATCATCGCAAGAGGCATGTTGGTGAACATGGAACATCCGACAATCGAAAATCTTAGAGTGACGGGATCGCCCCTGAACCTTTCGAAAACGCCGGTTACGATGAGAAAGCATCCGCCGTTGTATGGTGAGCATACCGATTCCATTTTGGCTGAAATTGGATATAGTCCAGACCAAATAAGCAAATTCAAGGAAAATAAAATTATTTAGGAGGAATTTTAATGATGAATTTCGAATTAACAGAAGAGCAGCAAAGTGTAAAGAAAGTGGTAAGGAAATTCGTGGATAGGGAAATTATCCCATATATTCAAGAGTGGGATAGGCAGGGTCAATTCCAGCCACATATTTTAAAAAGATTAGCGGAATTGCAGTTGATGGGCGTTTGTATACCAGAAGAGTACGGTGGAGTCGGAATGGATTATAATACCCTGGCCATCGTTTGTGAAGAACTGGAGCGAGGCGATACGGCTTACCGAACCGCAGTTTCTGTACATACAGGGTTGAATAGCATGACCCTGCTGCAATGGGGGACGGAAGAACAAAAACGGAAATACTTAGTTCCTCAAGCAAAAGGGACCAAGATTGGCGCTTTTGGGCTGACTGAACCGAATGCAGGATCTGATGTAGCGTCAATGAAATCAACGGCAAAACGTGTTGGGGACCATTATATCCTGAATGGATCAAAAACTTGGATTTCGCTCTGTGATTATGCAGATCATTTCCTTATTTTCGCCAAGACGGATCATGATGCCGGCTCAAGGGGAATTACCGCTTTTATAGTGGAACGGACTTTTGAGGGAGTGGAGTCGAAAGCCATTAAAGGGAAATTAGGAATCCGTGCGGGGAATACAGGCGAAGTCTTTTTAACGGATGTAAAAGTTCCGGTGGAGAATAGGCTTGGTGAAGAAGGTGAGGGCTTTAAAATCTCCATGTCGGCATTGGACAGCGGCCGGTTTACAGTGGCCGCAGGTGCTGTAGGTTTAATTGAAGCAAGCCTTGAAGCAAGCTTGAAGTATTGCCATGAACGAAGTACCTTCGGAAAAGAGATTGGCAGGCATCAGCTCGTTCAACAGATGATTGCCAAGATGACCGCAAATTTAGAGATTTCAAGATTGCTGGTCTTTAAAGCGGGTACCTTAAAAAATCAAGGAAAAAGGAATACGAAGGAAACATCACTTGCCAAGTGGATATCATGTAATGCTGCTAACGAAGCGGCCAATGATGCTGTTCAAATTCATGGTGCCTATGGCTACTCGGATGAATATCCAGTCGAACGTTTTCTCCGGAATTCAAAGGCTCCGGTCATTTATGAAGGAACCCGTGAGATTCATACTGTAATGCAGGGTGAATACGCTCTTGGCTACAGACAAGATAAAGGGCTTCGCAAGCAATTGCCTGCATGGCCCTTCGAGCAAATTTCCGTACATTAATTATAGATAGAGGAGATCAGATGATGAACACATACTTTATTGCAGGGCATGCAAAACTTCCACAAGGGATGGCAGCGAGAAATATATATGATTCCATCACGATCACGGTAGAACTTGATTTTAAACATGGTGTCATTGTCGAGGCTTCCTGTACACTTGCTACAGAACATGGCAGGGAATTCATTCGTCACCTGCTGCGAGGGTATTGCCTGAAAGATGGTATCGAAGAATTGATTGATCGTGTACAAAAGTATTATCGTGGGAAAGCTGGTCAAGCCATTCAAGCAGGACTGAAGGATGTGTATGCACAGTTCGAATTGGTCTCCGTCAAATAAGGGAAAATGGAAGGATCCTACCGGTATGTGAAACCGATAGGATCCTTTTTTGAGGATTAAAAAATCATTCAATTTTCGTTTACAGGATATAAAAAAGAGGCGTTGATGTAAACACCTCTTTGTCTTATAAATTATTAAAATACATGAAAAGGGACGATGAAACTAGAAGCCCCAATTCCATTTCCTGTTGCCGCTGCCGTGGTTAGAAGATCTCCGATTTCTGCTAGTACGTCTTTGGTTTCTGGATGTAGATCTCCGATTTCTGCTAGTGCGCCTTTGGTTTCTGCAAGTAGATCTCCGATTTCTGCTAGTGCGCCTTTGGTTTCTGGATGTAGATCTCCGATTTCTGCTAGTGCGCCTTTGCGTGCTGCAAGTAGATCTCCGTTTCCAGCAAGATCCCCATCGTGTGCCGGAAGTGGACCTTTTCCAGCAAGTGGACCGATTTCTGCTAGTGCGCCTCTGAGTGCTGCAAGTGGACCGATTCCTGCTAGTGCGTCTTCGAGTGCTGCAAGTGGACCGTCTTTTTTTGTTTCTTTTACGTGAAGAACGGCAATTTGAACGTGGGTCATTAAACATGAAATCGCTTAACCCGAAGGAATTGGCTCTATCCACCGCATTTTGTATATCACGAATGATGTTTGACATATATATCCTCCTTTCTATACGTTAGACTATTCGGCTTGTACGTAATGTGCTAGTGATAAACGCACAACTTTTTTGAAAAAAAAAGTTGTTTTTTTGTGACGTCCTTCGCTTTTTCCCATAATTTAATAGGAAAGTGAAAGGGAAGGGTTATATGAATAATGACCAGAAGCTGCCTGTATATCAGCTTTTTATTCCACCGGTAAATTTAAAGGAACTTCGCAGGGATATATGGTGCAATGATCCTTTACCTGCAAAGTTAACCATTAACAGAAAAAAATTGGATATTGATATTGTTTACCGTGGCTCACATATCCGCGGTTTCCAGAAAAAGTCTTATAATGTAGTCTTTTATAAACCTAATACTTTTAGGAATGCTAAGGAAGTTCATTTAAATGCTGAGTATAAGGATAAATCTTTACTAAGAAATAAATTATCCTTAGACTTTTTTGCGGATATCGGGACTTTATCACCGAAATCCCAGTTTGTTTTCCTGAATCTGAACGGGAAGGACGAGGGAATATATCTAGAATTGGAATCAGTGGATGAATTTTATTTGAAGAATAGGGATCTTCCTAAGGGATCAATTTTCTATGCAGTGGACGGCGATGCAAATTTTTCATTGATGAGTGATTTGGATAAAGGAATCAAAAAATCATTGGAAATGGGATATCAAAAAAAATGCGGGTCAGCAAAGGATGAATTATATTTACAAGAATTGATTATCCAAATCAATACAACTTCAAGGGCGGATTTTGAAAGGGAAATCGTAAATTATGTCGATGTGGAAAAGTACCTGCGCTGGCTGGCTGGTGTCATATTCACGCAAAACTATGATGGGTTTGTTCACAACTATGCCCTGTATCGAAATGGAGATACTGGACTCTTTGAAATGATTCCATGGGATTATGATGCGACATGGGGCAGGGATGTTAACGGAAAAGTGATGGAAGAGG
This sequence comes from Peribacillus sp. P4_B1, assembly GCF_056402395.1. Taxonomy (NCBI): domain Bacteria; kingdom Bacillati; phylum Bacillota; class Bacilli; order Caryophanales; family Bacillaceae; genus Peribacillus; species Peribacillus sp. P4_B1. The sequence goes on along the minus strand of NZ_JBFUHM010000006.1, from coordinate 97,683 downwards.
ATTATGTGGGAATCGAGGGATTCAATACATTGACTGCTAGAATTCTTGATGTAAGGGCATTTCGTGTTCGATACCAAAGACTCCTAAAAGGGATTTTGAACACCCGGTTTAACGTTAAGCATATGAAACCCATCATTCAGGGAATGCATGATCAAATAAGTCCTTATGTTTCAAAAGATCCATATATCAAGGATAATAAGAAAACTTTTGATAATGAGCCTGATTTTATCCTGAAATTCATAGAGAGCCGTGCAAAGTATATAAAGGGTCGGCTGCATAAATTAGATTAATGATTTCCATACTTTAACTTTGAAAATTATAATTGGAAATGGGAAAAAATAACGGGAGCATGAAAGAAAAGCATTCCTGTTGTTTTTTCTGTACGATTCCATTTGCTTTTCCATCCTATTACAGCTATGTTTGATAGAAAGATATAATCTATAGCAAATGAAGGATGGGAATGGATTGACTAATCAAAGCCGTATACCGGCATATATATACACCTTTACGTGCAGCCCTGACGAACGCTCATTATCTAAAATGGAGATGCGCTCGTTCTTTGGCTTTGAGGCTTCAGAAAATATACTAAAAAGTGATATAAAAATTGAACCGAGCAGAAGTCCCTTTATAAAAGGACGGGTCGATATCATGTTTGAAGGGGATAGCATATCCGAAATTGTTGAGCAAGTGAAGGATATAAAATTGCCTGATTCGACGTTCAAAGTGTTATTCGTAAAAATTAATGATCTTAATAAAGAAGAAAAAATAGATTATGATGGACAGCGTGAAATTGAACGGGAGATTGGCTGGCACATTCAGGGGGATGCCGATGTGAGAAATCCTGATCAGGTTTATGGAATAGTGACCCTGGGCGGCCGTTGGTATTTTGGGAAGTATGTAAAACCTGAAGCGGTTTGGTTACATCATATGAAGAAGCCGCGTGAATATTCAACAGCACTTAGCACACGAGTGGCGAGGGCCATTGCCAACATAGCCGTTCCACATCCAGATGGAGTGAAGGCCATTGATCCATGCTGCGGAATTGGAACGGTATTGGTGGAAGCACTATCAATGGGGATAAATATTGTTGGCCGAGATATCAACCCACTTGTTACTGACGGTTCCAGGGAGAACATTGCCTATTTCGGACTCGAAGGTGATGTAACTACAGGTCCGATTTCGGAGGTCACCAGTAAATATGATGTAGCGATTATCGATATGCCTTACAATTTATATACGCATGCGACGCCGGAAGATCAGCTATCGATCCTTAAACATGCGAGGGGCTTTGCTGACAAGGTCGTTGTCGTTACGATTGACACGATGGATCATATGATTGAAGAAGCAGGATTTGAAATTGCTGATCGCTGTGTAGCGAGGAAAGGCATTTTTTCCAGACAAGTTGTAGTGTGTGTATAAGTTTCGTCAGCAAGGTGAAAAAAGCTGAAATCTTTAAGAATTTGAAGTTACCCCTGTAAAACAGACAACTAAAAAGGCTAAGTTGCCATCTGGCATCGATATTCTATCGGTGCGATGTGGCAGAGTCTTATTTGGAATCGTTCACAATGGCTGCTTGTAGTTATTTTCAGATTCAAAGTGATTTACAAAAATACATTCTGATTCAATACAAGCATTATAAATGACAGTTTCCCTTACGAAAGGGGCTTCCAATAACACCCAGTTGTGCTAATTGCTTATGATAGGCGTGAGATGTGTATTGAAACCCTTGATCCGAATGGAGAATGGTTCTGTACACATTTCTTTTTTCTGTTACTGAATTTAATCTATCCAACACAAGATGTAAATCCCTTCCGTGAAGACAACTTCCAAGCAATAATCTCATTGTTATAATGTCTTATACGCAGATAAATAATGAAAATCCACACTTCAGCAAATATAGGTAATATCCCTAACGAGTACTTCAGTGGGCTCTATTCTGAAATTTCCGTTCAAATGTGGATAGGTTCTAGAGTATTCGCCTTTAAAGAAACGCGGTTTCCCTTCTAATAATGGACTGTACTTGTAATTCCCACATTAAGCATATACTTTTTTGTGAATGACGAAAAAGCCTCGACCGCAATGCAATTTTCACTCGAGGACATCTATACCATTTAGAAAACTTTGAACTGCTTGAATCTTTAACTCACAAGAGTAGCGTTATTTTTTCCAGGCATAATAAAATCCCTCTCCAAGAATGAACGTTTTTTACACTGTCCACTTAGAGGGGATAATATCAATTTATCTATTGAGATAGCCGCCTTTAAATTTAAGTTTCAACGTGATTAGAATCCCGGTGTAGATGAACTTTCAGGAATATTTTCATAGTCTGATGGATTAAGATTATGAACCGATCCATCTGTTACACCATTGATAATACCCATTAGACCCGTTTCAACCGTGTTTACTAGCTGGCCTTTCTTTTTTTGCCCAAAGTTTTGTGTTTGTCCACTTACTTCAAATAGAACCGTACCACTTCCGTTTAAAGCAAACGTTCCTAAAGCAGTACCTGGCAGGTCGATAGATTGATCGTACAATGAAATATTTGTAAACACGGAATTCCCTTTTGCTTGTAGTGCGTTATACGCAGTAAGTGTCAACTGACGGGAGAAATCATATTTAAAATTATCTGCATACTCTGCATATTTAGCCCCTGCAGGAGTGCTTGGGTTGGCAACGAATTTTCCGGATATTGACATTGTTACACGATCATCAGTTCCTTCGATATATGGGAACCCTTGGTGATGAAGGTCGATAAAAACATCCACTTTACCAAATTTCGATTTTAACCCTTTATATATGTCACGTACCGTTTGCGATTCAGGTGTAATAAACCAGCCCGGCTTTTCAGATGCCCCCGGGAAGTCTTGAGGCTTTGGTACATAGTTAAGGTTTGGATTAAAGTCACGATTAACATCAAATCCCGGTTTGCTAGCATAGTCGTCTCCAGATCTGGGAATCGTGTAATAGTTCCAAGCGGGTTTCACATTTGAAAGTTGTGGGAATTTCCCTACAACCTCTGACCATGTCATCTCATTTCCACGGCGATCAAGCTCTGAGGCGTCTACGTTCATCATTGGAATAGCAACGATTGTTAATTCATCAAGCATTTTCTTTACCTCAGGCGAGTTGCTTTGACCAAGGTTTTCAAGAATGTTCAATAACGCAACAGTTCCTGTTTTTTCATTTCCGTGAATTTCACTTTGAATAAGAACGACTTTGTCACCATGACCGACCGTTACCTTGTGAATGGAACGCCCCTGATTTGTTTGTCCAGCCACTTCTACTTTTACTTTCCCTTTACTCACTTGCTCAAGTTGATTTAATTTTTTTACAAGCTCGTCATAATTAAGGAATGCTTCAGTAGAAAGATTCGTTCCACCTGTCGGGTTTGGTCCTCGTTCAGCAAAGCTGACATTAGGGCCAAGTAATGCTGCTGCTATTACTGTTGAACTTAAAACCTTAAAAAGCTTATTTTTCACATTCATTCTCCTTTTTTGAAAATATCCAATATTCAGATAAATTCTTCGTTTTCTCTTCTTTTTCCTGTTGGATTATTAAAAACACCTAAAAAGGCCTATAAATGTGAAAAGAAAAATTCAATCCAAAATGACAGTTCACCACGCAGCGCAATTTTCATCCGACGGTATCCATACCATTTAGATAACCTTGAACTGCTTGAATCTTTAACTTTCAAGAAGCTATTATTTTTTCTAGACATAGTAAAATCCTCACTGAGGGGACAGTGGGGATAATATCTATTCAGCCTTATTGATTGTCACTTAGTTTGATAATGAACTACATATTCGATAAGTTGTTTCTTGACCTTCCCCTGATATTCCAAGTAATCCAAATGGCCGATGATTTCTGACATGACGAGCGGGAATTCTGATGTATACTTTTGTTTGTAAAATTCCTTTGCCAGTTCATTTCCTGTAGAAATTCCAGATTCTATTAAGGCCAGGATTTTTTGTGACTTTCTCTCAATGCTATTGAGTCTTTTTTCAATCAATGGACCAGGTTGTTCCATGATGTTGCCGTGACCTGGTAAGAGGAGATTCACCTGTAATGCTAAACATCGCTTTAATGAGTCGATATGATCGACAAGGGTCAGCATCCTATTGCCGTTTTCATCAGGTTCGATCAAGGCGTTACTTGAAATATGTTCAATCAATAAATCACCGGAAAGAAGCAGTTTCCCTTTTTGGTCAAGGAAAGCAATTTGATCCGGGGCATGCCCGGGAAATTCGATCACTTCAAAATTCAGCCATTGTTTTCCTGTGATTGCGATGATGTCACAATTCAGTTTTTGATCTTTATTATTGTCGACCGCGTTGAAAAGGTATGCTACTTGTTTATCTCCAAGTTCGCCACAGCCCATCTCAATGTAAAGCTGCTTATAAAATTCTATTCTCATATTTAAGAAGTCAGGGTCCCGTTTTAGACGGGGAACGGATTTAGAATGGGCATAGACGGGAATAGGATGGAGTTCAGTAATCCGGTTGACCAAACCAACATGGTCCCCATGATGATGGGTTAATAAAATTCCCGTGATATCCCCAACGGTAAATCCATTTTCCTTTAAGGTTTGCTGCAGTGCATTCCAGCAAACGTCATCATTCATACCAGCATCGACTAATGTTAAAGATTCATCCTGTTTGACTAAATAAAAGTTTATACTTTTTAAAGATAAAGCGCTTGGAGCTATAATTGGATAAATTTTATTGTTTTTCATGAACGTCCCATATCCTCCTAAATCGAGATAAACTTCATCTGAAAAATTGCGACATTACTAAATAAAGTAAGAATAGAATTAAAAGGTTATTATTTATGATTAGTTGAATGAAATGAAACTGTCAAGCGGAAGCTTTCAGATAAACAATAATTTAATAGTAAGAATGATTGGAAATGAATGGTCTAATTATCTAGTTTATTTTAAAATTGAATAAACAAGCCGGTTACTTAGCCAATATTATCATTACTTATTTTGAAGTCTTATATGAAATGAAATCTGAATGCATGACGAATGAAGCAAGTGTGGCTCCATGAATAAAAAAACGGTATGGGGGGTTATGGTTTGAAGCCTAAAATTTATATTACAAGGAAATTGCCGGAACAAATCATCGATGGTCTTAGTGGGAATTATGATGTCAGGATGTGGGACCAAGAGGATATACCGGTCCCTAGAGAAGTCCTTGAACAAGAAATGCAAGAAGTAGACGGGCTGCTTTGTTTGTTGACGGAACAAATCGACGAGTCACTGATTGAAAAGGCGGCTAATCTGAAAATCATCGCGAATATGGCAGTAGGCCATAATAATATTGATGTTCAAAGTGCAACTAAACGGGGCATCATGGTAACGAACACACCGGGGGTCTTAACGGAAACGACAGCCGATTTAACCTTCGGCTTGCTCCTTGCAACGGCAAGGAGGTTGATGGAGGCAGAAGATTATTTAAGGAGTGGGAGATGGGAAACGTGGTCGCCAATGCAACTGACCGGACAAGATGTAAACGGTGCGACGCTGGGTATCATCGGGTTAGGGAGGATTGGTGAAGCCCTTGCAAAAAGAGCAAAGGGATTTGATATGAACTTAGTTTATTTTAATCGTAGCCGAAAGTATGAAAAGGAAAAAGAATTGGGAATCGAATATCAGCCCCTTGAAAAATTGCTCCAAATCTCGGATTTCGTTTGTGTCATGCTGCCGCTCACACCGGAAACCGCTTATATGATCGGCAAGGAGCAGCTGGGATTAATGAAAGGGACGGCTGTGCTCATTAATACCGCAAGAGGCGGGATTATTGATGAAAACGCGTTATATCAGGCGCTGAAAAATCAGGAGATTTGGGCGGCTGGACTGGATGTATTTGAAGAAGAACCCGTTCCTTTGGATCACCCTCTGCTTACATTGCCCAATGTGGTTACATTACCCCATATCGGGAGTGCAAGTATTGCCACAAGATTAAAAATGGCAACTCTTGCTGTACAAAACTTGAAGGAAGGATTATCTGGTGATTCTCCCCGTAATTTAGTATTGTTGAATAAAGGAAAATGACCCCAAAATGGGGTCTTTTTTATGGGGAATTTCAATCGATACCTTAGTCATAAGCCGAAGTTGAAAATAATGTTTAAATGAAGTCACATCTGAAGGTGGGGAATTGTTTCGCCTTTAAAAGGTGGAATTTGTTTTAAGAGGGCCGTGTTTGCCTTAGGTTCGCAGTATCAAAATCAAGTATCCTGATATTTGATTTTGTTCTTTTCACTGAGATTTTGGAGTTTCGAAGCATAGGCAGATTAATAGGGAACCACATTGAAGGATTGCTGTCAGTAAGCATCCAATTCAAGTGAAGCATACTTATCGTAAATTGTTCGGGTTTTTTGTAAAATAAAGAAAGTCGGGTTTTATTTAGGGAAAAAAACAATTAGTTGAAAGGGATAGGGTAATAATGATTGAAATGAAAGAAACGATATCAACAGGCAACGAAATGACTAAATCCAAAAGGCTGTGGATGGCTCTTATGCTGGGGTCTTTTGCAGCGATTGGACCATTGTCACTTGATATGTATTTACCGGGTCTCCCTAGACTAGCTGAGGATCTGAAAAGCAGTACGTCTTTAGCCCAGCTGAGTTTGACTGCCTGCTTGTTAGGATTAGCTTTAGGCCAAATTTATTTAGGGCCGCTAAGTGATGCAAAAGGAAGACGGACACCGTTAATCATATCATTATCCATTTATAGTATTTCATCACTGTTATGTGCTTTTGCTCCATCCATTGAATTGCTTTTATTATTACGTTTGATCCAAGGTATTGCGGGAGCAGGAGGCATTGTCATTTCAAGGGCCATAGTTCGTGACCTTTTTTCAGGAACGGATTTGACCAAATTCTTCTCCATGTTAATGCTGGTAAATGGGGCGGCACCGATTTTGGCACCAGTTTTTGGCGGTCAACTTTTGCAATTCACTTCTTGGCGGGGAGTTTTCATAGTCATTTGTGTATTAGGTGTCCTTATGGTTGCGGCTGCATTTTTTGGGATAAAGGAAACTTTATCGCCTAATCTCAGGAGTGCTGGTGGGATAAACGATACAATCAAGACGTTTGGGAATTTATTGAAGGATAGGGTGTTTATGGGCTATGCTTTTTCACAAGGGTTCATAAGTGCCGCTATGTTCGCTTATATTTCCGGATCGCCTTTTGTTCTCCAGAATATTTATGGGGTTTCCCCACAGACATTCAGCCTGATCTTTGCAATAAACGGAATGGGAATCATCATTGCTTCCCAAGTTGCCGGAAAGCTGGCGGGGAAGGTTAAAGAAGAAAAGCTGCTTCAAATGGGATTATGTCTTGCTTTGTTTGGAGGAATATTCCTTCTTGCCTCAGTCTTTCTCGAAATTGGGCTGGCAGGAATCTTGGTCGCTTTGTTCCTCTCCGTTTCCAGCGTCGGTATCGTCGGTACAATGAGTTTTTCGTTAGCGATGCAAAATCAGAAAAAAACAGCAGGCAGTGCTTCCGCTCTAATCGGACTGCTTCCTTTTATATTGGGATCACTAATGGCTCCGCTGGTAGGCCTAGGTTCAGGTGAGTCATCCTTGCCGATGGGAATTGTGATGGTAAGTTGTCATTTCGTTGCCATGTTCGCTTATTTGATTCTTGCCCGTCGTGGGTTAAGGAAAGTTACTTAAAAAGGAAAAGCTGAAATCCTAATATGGGCTTTCAGCTTTCAGTTTGTAGACAAAAGGGATTCGGAATTAAAACATTCCGAACCCCTTTTGAAATTCCCTTTGAACTTTGCTCAATATTAAGGAATTGGGTCTCTATGAGCCCCCTATGTTAGGCCATTTTTGGACCTTGCCATGTCCAATTGGCCATCTTCTTTACATTCATGGCAGTGAAAGTGAGCATCGCCTGCATCGACAATTTTTTAAGTCCCCTTAAAGTARTCCAACGCATGCCATGCTTTTCTTTTGCATCTGCGAAAACACGCTCCGCATAGATAGGTTTTACATCTTGATGATGACGCAGATGATCGGCTTCTTTCATATAATCTTGCCAGATATGACGTGTCACTACTTTTTGATGGTCAGTACTTTCGGTCACCTTGATAAAAATGGACATGTCACACAAATGTGTTTTGGTGTTTTGTCTCGCGATAGCCCTCGTAATTCGTTGTTGAGTACTTTAAAATCTCGCCGATGGGCAAAAAAAATGTTCATCGTAAACATAGTCATGTTTGCAGAAATTTTAAAACAAAAAAGACTGTAGGCAAAAGAGATTTTATCTAAATTTTATAACAAAGTTGATTGGAGCCGAAGGCGCGAGACTCCTGCGGGAAAAGCGCGTCTAGGGGAGACACCAAAGGCGCAAGCCGAGGAGGCTCCCGGACCGCCGGCGGAAAGCGAGTGCCTGGAGTGGAAATCAACGCTACAGTCTGAAAGCTGAAATCCTAAATGGGATTTCAGCTTTTTCCTTTTAATGGAATATCTAGAGAGGGAAGTATGAATTATAATAGAGATTCTGCTCCATCGATATAAACTTCCGTGCCCGTAATATGGGAGGACATGTCTGATGCTAGAAACAATACGAGATCACCAGCTTGTTCGGTAGTCCCTGCTTTCTTCGCCAGGGGCTGAGAACCTTGCGGATATTCTATTGGAATCCTGATTTTTTTTAAGTTTTCATCTTCCGGGAAAGTGTTATCGTGAATGTTCGTATCGATGGAGCCGGGACAAATGGTGTTCACCCTGATTTTATATTTTGCCAATTCGAGTGCAGCCATTTTACCAAAAGCGACTTGACCAGCTTTGGATGAGCTATAGGCGGAAAATCCAAAATTCTTGAAATATCGGTTTCCGTTGATGGAGCTATTAATTACGATGCTGCCACCCGTTTCCTTCATATAGGGAATGGCGTATTTGATGGTGAGAAAGGTGCCTTTGAGGTTGATGGTATGTGTCTGATCCCAATCTTCTGGCTTTATATCTTCAATAGGGGCTATCACTCCGTTTATGCCTGCGTTTGCAAATACAAAATCAATTTTGCCAAAATGGTCATAGGCGGCCTTGTAGGCATGTTCAACTTGCTCAGCCTTGGAAACATCCGTTTTAATGATTAAAGCCTCTCTGCCCAGGTTTTCCACTTCTTCCTTCACCTTTTCGGCATTTTCGACTGTACGGTCAAAAAAGATGATGTTTGCGCCGTTTTCAGCAAGTTTAAGTGCTGCACCGCGGCCAATTCCAGATCCTCCACCGGTAATGATGGCAACTTTGTTTCTCATTAAATCTGTCATAAACTTCACACGCTCCTTTTAAGTTTTCTTTCCCGTTTAGGGAGTATGTAGAAACATCATGGCAGTGGTTATATAGGAAAATTATAAACGAATATTGCCTGAAAAATCCAATTTAAACGGTTGCCAGTGTTCATTATTCTTTGTTTTTCAAGGAAATGTCTGTATATTGAGGACATGATAAGTTAGCTTGAAAGGGGATAGGCTGTTGATACGAATAGGGGTAATAGGTACAAATTGGATCACGGAACGATTTTTGGAGGCTGTAAAGCATGTAGCGGATTTATCTTTAACCGCCGTGTATTCACGTACAGAAGCGAAAGCCAAGGAATTTGCCAATAAATACGATGTACATACGATTTTTACAAATTTAGAAGAAATGGCGGCCAGCGATGAGATCGATGCTGTATATATTGCCAGCCCTAACTCTCATCATTGCAGGCAAGCCGTGTTGTTTTTACAAAATAAAAAACATGTATTATGTGAAAAACCAATGGCCTCAAATGCGGCAGAAGTAATGGAAATGTTTGAAGCTGCAAAACAAAATGAAGTGCTATTGATGGAAGCGATGAAGTCGACCATCATGCCGAATTTCGAAAGTATAAAGGGGAATCTGGATAAAATCGGGAAGATACGACGTTTTTCGGGAAGCTTTTGTCAATATTCATCTCGCTATGATTCGTATAAACAAGGCACTGTGCTGAATGCATTCAATCCTGAATTCTCTAATGGTTCTTTAATGGATTTAGGTATTTATGTCCTCTATCCACTTGTTGTACTATTCGGTAAACCAAATAAGGTGCAGGCGTCAGGAACGATGCTTGAATCAGGAGTTGATGGACAGGGTACGATCTTGCTTTCCTATGATGAAATGGAGGCGGTCGTCATGTTTTCGAAGATTACCGAATCCAATTTGCCATCGGAAATTCAAGGTGAACTTGGAAGCATCCTCATTCAGAAAATTTCAGGACCGCAAGCGGTGGAAATCCAGTATCGGGATGGAACAACTGAAAGCATTTCGGCTAAACAGGATATGCCTACCATGTATTATGAAGCGAAAGAATTTGTTGAATTGATACAGCAGGGGAAAATGGAGTCCGATATAAATTCATATTCTAATTCACTGTTGACTATGGAAATCATGGATGAAGCAAGAAAGCAAATTGGCGTCGTCTTTCCTTCAGACCGATTATAAGCACTTAATTGGACATGGCCAAGCAGGAAGGATATAAATGGATGTTACTGTTACCCCTTAATTGGGTAGAATTTAGTACATGGAAATTTTTATTGTTGGAGGAATGGACATGAATTGCAAAATTAATCGTAATGCAGCAAAGGTCTTACAAAAGATGCTCAGCACTGATGAAGCCGAAGGGAAAATGATTCGTGTATATATCACGCATATGCATGGCGATCATGCCCATTATGAGATGAAACTAGATACACCGGCAGAGCATGATGAAATCGTCAAAACAGATAAAGATATCGATATCTTGCTTGATTCACGTGAGGAATTTCTGGATGGCGTCTGGATTAAATATTTTTATGTACCTGAAGAAGGCTTTGAAATCACGAACCCTTCTAAAGTGCCGCACGGACATCATCACAATTAAGATTAAGGGGGAGGATTTGGCATGAATCAAAAATACGAAAAGATCTTTCAACCATATAAATTTTTATCAGGGGTAGAAGTGAAAAATCGTATCATGATGGCTCCTATGACCACTTATTCTTCGGATGATCAAGGTGTTGTAACCGATGATGAACTGGCCTATTACGCTGAACGCTCGGCTGGTGTAGGTGCGGTGGTCACGGCATGTGCCTATGTATCTGCTGGAGGAAAGGGATTCCCAGGTCAATTTAGTGCAGATGACGATTCATTTATCCCATCTTTGAGAAAATTAGCGGAAACGATTCAGGCTAATGGGTCAAAAGCGATATTGCAAATATATCATGGAGGCCGGCAAAGTCCTCCGGAATTATTGCCAGATAGCCAACCTGTTTCTGCAAGTGCCATTGCTTCCAACGATGAAGCACCGGTACCGCGGGAAATGGGTGAAGATGAAATACAAGACGTAATTAAGGCATTTGGAGAAGCAACAAGAAGGGCCATCGAAGCAGGATTTGATGGTGTGGAAATCCATGGTGCCAATACTTACTTGCTTCAACAATTCTTCTCGCCACACTCGAACCGCCGTACGGATAAATGGGGCGGAACATTGGGAAAACGATTGATTTTCCCGCTTACCATTGTGAATGAAGTCGAGAGAACGGTTGCCGACCATGCAGAAAAGCCGTTTATAATTGGCTACCGCCTTTCTCCTGAAGAAGGCAGCAATCCTGGAATCACTTTGGATGATACGCTCCAGTTTGTTGATAGATTAGCGAATCAAAACCTGGATTATCTACATATATCGGTAGGTCACTTCTGGAATGGGTCTTTCCGTGAGAGTGATAGGACAAAGTCTCGCATCGTTAAGATCTACGACAAAGTTGGGAATCGTATCCCGGTTGTCGGTGTAGGGGCCCTGCATACCCCTGATGAAGTTGCAGAAGCTATGGAAACGGGTGTCCCATTTATCGCCCTTGGCCGTGAGCTTCTTATGGAACCGCATTGGATTGAAAAAATCAGGTCTGGAAAAGAAGTGGAAATACGGACAACCCTTTCGAAAAAAGATCAGGAAGAACTTGTCATTCCAGATCCGCTTTGGGAAAAGTTGATCGGGATAAAAGGTTGGCTCCCGGTTGTGGAGTGATGATGAAACACCATGAATAGATGAGTTACCCGTCCTCTATAGGTGGACGGGTTTTTGTTGCATTCACACAATAAACCGAGATTGAGAAACGGGCAAACCGATAAAATATCTGATGTGGAATTCAATTAAAATGTAACTGTCATACGTATATTACGCACATTCGAAACCGAGTATATTTAATTGCCGAAAAGCTTGTTTCTAGGGCAAATTGCTTTATTATTCTATTAGTTCAAAAAAGAATATCAACTTCGGCCAAAGTAGAAGCATTGAATCAGCAGAACGAACAAACGTTTATTTTAGTATTGGCACTCGATTTAATCATTTCATTACAGTGAATACTATCTATAACACATATGTTTTTACGAAGATTCTGTAGTCATATACTGAAAAAAATTATATAATTGCATTAATATTTGTACCAATAAATAAAATGTATTATTATCAATTTAATAAGATGGTATAAAAAGGGGTGTTGCAATGAAGTTTCCGCACGATTTTTTATTAGGAGCAGCCTCTGCTTCTTTTCAAATAGAAGGTGCATGGGATGAGGATGGAAAAGGTGTAACGAATTGGGATGTCTTTTCAAAGATTCCGGGGAAAACTTTTGAAGGTACAAACGGGGATGTAGCCATAGACCATTATCATCGTTACAAAGAGGATATTAAATTAATGGCAGAGATGGGACTTGAATCATATCGCTTCTCCATTTCATGGGCCCGTATTTTGCCAACAGGTGATGGGGAAGTAAATGAAAAAGGCTTGGAATTTTATAATAATGTGATTAATGAATGCTTAAAATATGGGATTGTTCCATTTGTTACGCTGTATCATTGGGATTTGCCTTTGACGCTTGAACAAGATGGGGGATGGACGAATAAGCGAACAGCTGAAGCATTCGTCAAGTATGCGGAGATTTGTTTTCGCGCATTCGGAGACCGCGTCAAACATTGGATCACGTTTAATGAAACGGTTATGTTTTGCGGTTTAGGGTATTTAAAAGGAGCGCACCCGCCTGGAATCCAAAACGATGAAAATAAATACTTTCAAGCGACACATTATGTTTTTTATGCACATGCCAAAGCGGTAGAGGTATACAAGGCACTGAATCATTACGGAGAAATTGGGATTACCCATGTTTTCCTGCCAGCTTACAGTATAGATGATAAACATGAGAATGTATTAGCTGCTCGGCATGCCAATGAATATGAAACTTTTTGGTATTATGACCCAATTTTAAAAGGTGAATATCCATCTTATGTGGTTGAGCAATTAAAGGAGAAAGGCTGGACGCCAAGTTGGACTGAAGAAGAACTGGATACGTTAAAAAGAAATGCGGAGAACAATGATTTTATTGGACTAAATTATTACCAGCCCATTCGGGTGGAAAAAAATCGCGAAGCTGTTTCAAACGTGGAGCATTCAAGAGAAACATCTACCCTCGCTCCAGGGAACCCGTCTTTTGATGGCTTTTATCGGACCGTAAAAATGGAAGATAAAACATATACAAAATGGGGCTGGGAAATCTCACCTCAAGGATTTTTAGATGGGCTGCATATGTTAAAAGAGCGTTATGGTGATATTAAAATGTATGTTACAGAAAACGGACTTGGTGATGAGGATCCGATTATCGATGGTGAAATAGTGGATGTTCCCCGTATTAAATATATTGAGGAACACTTAAAAGTGATTAAGCGTGCAATCAAAGAAGGCATCCATATAAAAGGGTATTATGCATGGTCTGTCATTGATCTATTAAGTTGGTTAAACGGGTATAAGAAGCAATACGGATTTATTTACGTGGATCATCATGATCAGTTAAAACGAAAAAAGAAGCTGTCGTTTCATTGGTATAAGCATATTATCGAGACGAGAGGGGAAGAGCTGTAAATAATAAGAAAACCTCTTGATTTCAATCAAGAGGTTTTCTTATTTATAAGGTAATGATTGAATGCATCATTTAGTCGGACTAAGGTAAGAGCATGTTTGAGCAACCTTTTCAAACATGCTCTTTCTATTGTTCATTAATCAAGGTTCCTGGTCTTAATTTGATCCAAATTAGTTTCAAAACTACACCATGAGCTGAATGGGGAATTAGTCGAAAGGTCAAACCTCCTGATTCCTAGTCTAAATCTCCGGCTTCAAATTTACCAGGCTGGAAGTATGGTCCCGGATTGTAATGTAAATGTAAAAAGATGCAAAAAGTTGTAAACAAATGTTAACGTTACTAACAATGTACAGTTTTACGTTTTACTGTATAATGTTGAAGCGTGGCAAGAACCATGTCAAATAACCTTACAAAAGGAGAGTGCATATGACGATTATTCCTTAGTTTTGGAAAGGCCCCCCGCATGTTTGTAGTGAACGAATCAGTCCCGTTGAAAGGATAGTATCCTCTACAATAGTTAATTTATTTTCGATCGTGTAACTCCCTCTTAAATGAAAGAATGTCATTTTTCCTGATGATGGTAGATTCCAATCTTAAAAAACGAATAAGGATGTGAGTTTGAAAAAGATGATAAAAGATTCTAGATTTCAGGGATATAACATGAAGGGTTTTCAAAAAGACGTAACGGCAGGATTGGTTGTAGGTGTTATAGCCATTCCTTTAGGGTTGGCTTTTTCAATTGCTTCAGGTGTCGAACCGATATACGGGTTATATACGACCATCATAGCTGGAATTCTCATATCGATTTTGGGTGGCTCCAAGTATCAAATTGGAGGACCAACCGGGGCGTTTGTTCCTTTATTATTTGGAATCGTTATGCAATATGGGTATGAAAGTCTGCTAATTGCCGGAATTTTAGCGGGAATGATATTAGTCTTGATGGGTCTTCTTAAGTTAGGCAATTTGATGAAGTTCATCCCCCGTCCAGTAATCATTGGATTTACAACAGGAATTGCGATAATAATCTTCTCGGGGCAAATTGCCAACTTCTTTGGTATGAAAGTGGAAAAACATGAAGCATTCATGGATAACATGAAGGAACTGGTGATTAAAGCAGACACGATCAATATATATAGTGTGTTTGTTGCGATCATATGTTTTGTCGTCATACTGCTGGCACCTAGACTCCTGCCACGAGTGCCAGGACCGCTCCTGGGTCTGCTAATATCCACAATGGCAGCTTACTTTTTATTTCCCGATAAGGTGGCTACAATTGGTTCCACGTATGGAGCGATTCCGAAAGGTTTTCCTGAATTCCAAGTGCCGGAGCTTTCAGTGGAGATTATTATCACCCTCCTTCCCGTTGCTTTTACCATTGCCTTGTTGGGCGGTGTCGAGTCATTGTTATCAGCTACAGTGGCCGATAATATGGGGGGAACCAAGCATGATAGTAATAAGGAATTGGTTGCCCAAGGGATTGCGAACATCACGACTCCATTCTTCGGTGGGATACCGGCAACAGGTGCTATTGCCAGGACAGCTACCAATATAAAAAGCGGGGCAGCCTCCCCGATGTCCGGAGTCATTCACGGAATTGTCGTTTTACTGGTTTTGCTAGTACTTTCTCCATATGCAGCGCATATACCTTTGGCTAGCATGGCGCCCATATTGATGTTTGTTGCCTGGAATATGAGTGAAAGAAAGGAATTCGCTCATGTATTGAAAACGAAGACGGCGGATTCGACGGTTTTGCTAGTCACCTTCCTCATCACTGTCTTCACTGATTTAATCATGGGAGTGGGAATCGGCTTATCGATTGCATTCATCACCTTCATTGCAAAAATGAGCCAAACGTTAAAGGTTAGGGAAAGAAGTCATGAGATCACTGAGATTGTTCCAATTGATAATTCGGATTCAAAGATCAACGTGTATAACTTGGAAGGTCCCCTCTTCTTTGGTTCGATAGACGTCCTGGAGTCATCGATATTGGCGAACCTGGATAATAAGACGAAAGTGTTGGTATTAAGCATGCGCCGGGTAACATATATGGACACTTCAGCAGAGGCTGCACTATTGGCGATTGTTAATCGAATCGGAAAATATAAGGGGAAATTAATCATTTCCGGAATCCAGCAGCAACCAAAGGAATTGTTACTCAGCACTGGTTTGTATCATAAGATAGAAAAACAGCACTTTTTTAAATCGAAAGAAGATGCCTTGTATTTTGCCAAGAAGCAGTTGAAGGGCAATTCTGATAAAGTAGTCTAATAGATTCATCCTCGAGGTCACCTTATAGGACAGTTATGTTATAGTATCGTTAACAGTAGATTTTAAAAGAAGGTGACTATCTGGGTGAATGTATATCGGATTGGCCAGCTTGCTGAACTTGCGAATGTTTCGAGGAGAACCATTGACTATTACACACAATTAGGAATGCTGAGCTATGAAAAAACTGGGTCAAGATATCGATATTATACCGAAGATGCTCTAAATCGTCTTCAAATGATTAATCGGTATAAAGAACAGAATATGCCGTTGACTGAAATCAAGGAACGGTTACTTGTTTGGTCTGAATCCACTGTTGATTCTGAGCAAGTGCTCTTGATGGTGGACAAGCTATCTACAGACCTTAAAGGACTGGAGAACGAATTGCTTGAATTAAAGCCTTTACTGGAACAGCTCGATGAACGGCAGTTAACATATGCTGCAAAACAGCTTTCCGTTCGGGGCAGCTCTTTATTGAGCATCATTGCCATGTTCTCTTAAGATTTTGCCAAAATAAGACCTGATTGGGTCTTTTTTTGTCCTTTTATTTACATGGGGTAATATCCTCAAAAACGTTTTCAAATCCTAGGCATGACTTTAACTTTTATATAAGATAGTGGTACTTTGTTGGAATGGCCAAATAATCTTTTTCGATAAAGATGAAGGATACTGGGGAATGGAAAAAGAAGAACATAAGTATCTACGACTATATGAAGAGGTGAGAGTGAATGATTGGATCAATAGTAACGACGGCTAAAGGTCATCTTCAAGGCACTTTGGAAAACGATATTTGCGTGTGGCGTGGAGTCAGGTATGCGAAAGCGCCGGTTGATTCTCTGCGTTTCCGCTCACCTGAGCCCGTTGAGAATTGGAGCGGTGTCATGGATGCAGTGGATTTTGGTCCCATTCCCCCACAGCTGATGGATCGGGCTGTAAGAACAGGAATGGCAGGAAATGGAAAAATGGATGAGGATTGCTTGTTCCTGAATATTTGGTCACCTAGAGCTGATGATAAAAAACGTCCTGTAATGGTGTGGATCCCTGGTGGAGCATATCTAACGGGAGCCGGATCTCTTGATATGTACAATGGACATTTATTGGCTAAGAATGGAGACGTAGTCGTTGTAAGCATAAACTATAGGCTGGGTGCACTGGGTTATTTGGATTTTACCGAGTTATCAGTTGATGGTGAAATATTCGAAACCAATTTAGGTTTACGTGATCAAGTGGCGTCTCTGAAATGGGTTAAAGAGAATATAGAAGCCTTTGGCGGCGACCCTGAAAATGTTACGATATTTGGAGAATCAGCGGGAGGGAATGCCGTAACGACCTTACTTACTGTCCCTTCTGCAAGGGGTCTTTTTAAACAGGCTATTGCAGAAAGTCCCGCTCCGACATCTGTTTACGGAAAAGGATTTGCACGCCAATTCAGTGAAAGGTTTCTTGAAATCTTGGGCATTGGAATGAAAGAAATCCATCGATTAAAAACACTTCCAGTTCAAGAAATTGTCGCGGCGTCCTACCAACTCTTACGGCAGAACTCACAAGCCTTGCCGGGTTCCCTATCATTTGGACCTGTCGTGGATGGTGACTTCCTGCCTGATTATCCACTAGATTCGATTCGATCAGGAAAAGCAAAGGGAAAACCCTTGCTTATAGGAACAAATAGGGATGAAGCTACATTATTCGACCAGATGGATCACCCGTTAATCCCGACTAATCCAGAGATGATTCATAAAATGTTCGAAAATACTGATCCTGAGGCAAAAGAGCGAATTACGAATGCTTATTTGAACTACCCGGAAAAGGAGGCTTTGCTAGGCATTGGCCGTGATGCGACTTTCCATATTCCCTCGGTTTGGTATGCGGAGGCATACAGTCGCTTTGAAAAAACATGGATGTACCGTTTTGATTATAAAACGGCGGCAATGCGCATAAGTAAATTAGGGGCGACACATGGTATGGAAATTCCTTTTGCCTTCCAGACTTTCGACTCGTCATTGGGCAAACAGATTACTTCATATGGTTCCAGGCCAGCGGCTTTAAAGGTATCCAATAGAATCCAGGGCCATTGGGTCAACTTTGCTAAGCGTGGAAACCCAAATCCCCCGGAAGGTGAAGTATGGCCAAAATATGATGAAACCAATCACTACACAATGATTTTTGATAAAAAGGATTATATTGAAAAAGATCCTAACAGAATGATAAGGTTGGCATGGGAAGGAGTAGGGATTTACAAGTGAAATGTAGTGGATCGGAAGAAAGCGAGGAGAACATGGGCATCAATAAATATGTCAACGAAGTCATTGGCCCTTTTATCGAAGCGGGCTTTAGAAAAGTTTAAAGAAGTCATTGGTGGATTGGAAAAGGCATGGAATCGATGTGTGGACGGACGGTGCCGAGCACTAATTTACTTTTTTGAGAGATTGGGTGAATTGAGCGCCCAATTGGTAGGGGCTGCAGGTGATGAAGTGATGGCAATGTTAACTACAGCTAATCTGCATCAGCTTGCGGCCACCTTTTTTGAACCAAGAGCTGGCAGGAATAAGATTTTGGCGGAATGATTTCATCTTCTTCATGGAATTTACCACCCCGGCTTTTCACCTGGGTTAAATGTGTCGAAGGATTCAGTCCATGTAATTGAAGCGGCTTTGAGTGCATAGATATCACTGGGAAAGGGTAGATCTGCAGAGATGAACGAGGAAAAGCGTTCATTGTACTTCCGACGATCTTATTTCGTAGCGGTCAGAGGTTAACAAAGGAAGCCCATGCGCGTATAATCGAGATTGGATTCGATGCCTGTCATTCCGTGGGTGCCATTCCGCATCGGTTTGACAAGTGGGAAGTGCCCCCCCATATATTAAGCATAGGCCTTTTGGGCTCGCTAGAAATGATTACGGAAGTAGGAATAAAACAAGTCCGGAAAAAATCTTTGAGGTTGACTCAATATCTTATGGATTTAATCGATTCGGAATTATCGGGATAGGGATTTGAAATTGGCAGCCCAAGAGATGAATCAAAAAGGGGAGGTCATATCATCATTGAACATCAAGAAGGTTGCAAGAATATGTAAAACATTGAAACAAGACGCTATCATACCCGATTATCGTGAACCGAATATGATTCGTCTAGCACCTGTTGCTCTTTATACCTCTTTTCAGGAAGCTTATGAAACGGTACAGGTCCTTAAAAAGATCATGGATGGCAGGTTATATGAAAACTATGAAAATAAAAGGGGAATCATTGCCTAGAATGGAGCACCATATGGAGAAAAGTAAACTGCAACGTGAATTATCATCGAATCAAATCACAATGATTGCCATGGGATGTGCAATAGGCACCGGATTATTTTTGGGAAGTGGCCTTGCGATTTCGACGGCAGGTCCAAGTGTACTGATCAGCTATGCAATAGGTGCATTCATTGTCCTTCTATTGATGGGCTGTTTGGCGGAAATGACTGTAGCTTATCCAACATCGGGATCCTTTGGAACCATTGCTGAAAAATATATAAGTCCATTTGCGGGTTTTGTTGTGAGGTATTCATATTGGATAGCGAATGTCCTGGCCATTGGTGTCGAAGTGAGTGCCATCGCTGTATATATGAAATATTGGTTCCCGGATGTACCAGGAAGCATTTGGATCTTCCTTTTTGCTGCATTGCTCATCTATGTAAATGCAACGAGTGTCAATACATTCGGGAATTTTGAGTATATTTTTTCAATGATCAAAATTAGCGCCATTGTCATTTTCATTCTACTGGGCGCCTACGTGGTGATTGGCGCCGAACCTTCAAGCGGGATCGGTGTAGAGAACTATGCCAATGATGGAGGTTTTATGCCTTTTGGGTTTTGGGGGCTTTGGGTCGCTATATTTATTTCTCTCTTCAGCTTCTTAGGAACGGAGTTGATTGCGGTTACGGCGGGAGAAGCAAAGGACCCTGATATTGCCGTCCCTAAAGCTTTGAAGGCAACCGTCTTAAGGCTTACCACTTTTTATGTACTGACAATCGGGCTCATGTTACTAATTGTACCCTGGCAATCCGCTGGTATTGATAAAAGCCCATTTGTTAGGGTGATGGAAATCCTGAATATTCCTGGAGCATCGGGGATAATGAATTTCATTATTTTAACGGCGGCTTTATCTGCAATGAATAGTCAATTATATGCCTCCACCAGAATGATATTTTCATTATCCGAGCAAAAGCAGGCTCCAGCCCTATTTCAAAAAGTAAGCCGGAAAGGAGTCCCGATAAGGGCCCTTCTCATATCCACTTTGGGCATATTTCTTGCTGCAGGAGTAAAGGTCCTTCTTCCGGATACTTCATATGCATTCATGATGGGGGTATCGATGTTCGGTGCCATTTTAACCTGGTTCATGGTGTTCATCTCCCATTTATTTTTCAGAAAGAGGTGGGAGAAATCAGGGGGGCGTAAATTACCGGTTAAAATGTATGGCTTTCCGTATTTAACGATTCTTGGTGCATTACTTTTGTTTGCTTTGACGGTATCTACTTGGTTCACTGGCCCGTTTAAAATCGTTCTCCAGTTCGGTGTACCTTGGCTGGTCTTTCTTTGCATCGTCTATTTATTAATGTCGAAAATCAAAAGAAGGTAAAGGGAAAGAGGGATGGTATGGATGAGGGACCAATGGATAAAGATGGATTGGAAGAAGGTATGGTAACTGATTTTGATAAGGATATGTCCTATGGGGACTACCTGCGATTAAATCAAATATTATCAAGTCAGCATCGGCTTTCCGGTCATCACGATGAAATGTTGTTCATCGTTATTCACCAAACAAGTGAATTATGGATGAAATTGATCCTCCATGAATTGACTGCAGCAAAGGACCATATTGAGGCAGGACGTTTGGAGCCATCCTTTAAGATGCTATCCAGAGTGGCTAGGATCCAACAGCAACTTATTCAATCCTGGAATGTGCTTTCGACCTTAACGCCATCTGATTATATGGAGTTCCGGGAGAAACTAGGAAACTCTTCAGGGTTTCAATCATTTCAGAACAGGTTGATAGAATTTGCGATGGGTCAAAAGAATTCGCAAATATTGGCCGTTTTCCGTCATCAGCCTGAGCTTTATGAGTCGATGAAAGCAAATTTGAATAAACCTAGTATTTATGATGCGGCTATAGGGGCATTGGCTGCAAGAGGGCTTCCTGTTGATGAATCGGTCTTGAACAGGGATTGGCCTGAAACCTATCGGGAAAATGCCAGTGTTGAAAGCGCGTGGCTGACAGTTTACCGTGACGTGCATAAATATTGGGATTTGTATGAGCTGGCCGAAAAACTCGTTGATATTGGAAGTCAGCAACAATTCTGGAGATTCAATCATATGAGCACTGTAGAGCGTATCATCGGTAATAAGACGGGAACGGGCGGATCATCCGGTGTAAGTTATCTGAAGAAAGTGGTCGAACAGCCATTTTTTCCTGAGCTTTGGACATTAAGGACCAAGCTGTAAGATTTGACTGGAAGGGAATATGCATGAGTCAATGGAGATATTTCCAGCACCTTAATGAAAGTTCGCGATATTGCCCTGGAGAAACGCAATATTCATTTTGGTTGAATTCATTAACGGAAGGGTCATCCGTCAATGTAGGGGAAATTCGGATGAGTACCCATTTAGGAATCCATATTGGATGCTCCCTTTCATTTTGATGGATAGGGAAAAAACATTACCGAACTTGATCTTGATTTATACTATGACCTTAGCCGTTTTCCTGGATGGATTCCACCGGTTGAAGTAAATCCAGCCAAAGCAACCTGACCCCTTTTTTTAGGAGGGATTCCTATCCTGGAAGGGCTTGTTCTTGACGAGGTGGAGTCTGGGTTGTACGATTTGGCTGCTTTGCCGCTTGCAATAGAAAGAGAGGATGGCAGTCCGGTCCGTGGAGAAAAAGATAGGCTGATAAGGGGGATATGGGAATGGGCAAAATTGGAGTTTATGGATCTTCCTTCGATCCAGTCACCAATGTGCATTTATGGACAGCATCCACCATTGCGCATCGTGCTAAGCTAGACAAGGTGATTTTTTTGCCTTGTGCAAATGGACGTATCGATAAACAGATGAAAACGAGCAATGAACACCGTTGGGAGATGCTTGGGCTCGCAATAGGGGGCAACCCGTTATTCGAAGTTAGTGATTATGAAATTAATGAACGCGCTGGAATGAGTAAACAATATACTTGGTATACGATGGAATATTTTAAATCACGATATCCAAAGGATGAAGTTTATTTCATTATGGGTGCAGATTTACTTGAGGATATTGACAATCAGGAGTTACCGGTACACTTACGATGGAAATTCAGGGAAAAATTGATTGCCAATCATAAATTCATCGTCATGGCACGGGATGGGATCGATATGTTAAAAATCATATCGAAAAGTCCGTTGCTTAGGAATTATGATGATGGCAATACATTCCACCTTATAGATAAAGGCCTTTCAATGGAAATTAGTTCTACATATATAAGGGATGAACTTGCGATGGGAGGGGAACCAAGATATTTACTGCCTGATCAGTGTTATCAGTATATTGTGGATAATAAGCTATATAAAAAAGAATCAAATCCTTAGTGTTAGCTGGGGATGAATGGGCTCGATCTCTCCGTTGGATCGAGCTCCTTTCGTTTGGAAAATGCATTAACCTTATATACGTGAATAAGTTTAAATAAAGGACTGGTGAAAAACAAAAACATAGTTGACAACTTGGTATACTTTGTTTTATGGTAATGATACATAAAATCAGAATATTCGCTGATCAGAGAACTGAAGGCATACTATCTCCTTGAATAAAATTAAGAAGGGAATAGTATGCCTTTTTTGTTGCAAAAAGTGAAAAACGGGAGGAAGTTCATGAAAAAATTGATGATATTGACAAGTTTGATATTGGCTTTCGGTGTACTCGCAGGATGCAACTCGGAAAAAACGGAAGGGGACGGAACATCAAAGCCAGTCGAGCTATTGAATGTGTCATATGATCCGACACGTGAATTGTACCAGGAATTCAATGAAGCGTTTGTGAAGCATTGGAAAGAAGAATCGGGTCAGGATGTATCGATTCAACAATCCCATGGCGGGTCTGGTAAACAGGGCAGGGCCGTTATTGATGGATTGGAAGCGGATGTCGTTACATTGGCATTGGCCTATGATATTGATGCCATTTATGAAGCTAGTAACCTATTAGCGGAGGATTGGCAGAAACGTTTACCGGAAAACTCGACACCTTACACATCAACCATTGTATTTTTGGTGAAAAAAAATAACCCTAAAGGCATTAAAGATTGGGATGATCTAATCAAAAAGGATGTATCCGTCATTACACCAAATCCAAAGACAAGCGGAGGGGCAAGGTGGAATTATCTGGCTGCATGGGCATATGCAGAGAAGAAATTCGGTAGTGACGAAACAAAGGTTAAGGATTTCATGAAAAAGCTTTATCAGAATGTTGAGGTTCTGGATTCAGGGGCACGGGGTGCAACCACCACTTTTGTAGAAAGGGGAATTGGTGACGTACTTATTGCTTGGGAGAATGAAGCCTATTTAACACTTGAAGAATTCGGTGATGACAAATATGAAATTGTCAATCCCTCCATCAGTATATTAGCAGAGCCACCGGTAGCTGTTGTTGACAAGGTGGCCGAGAAAAAAGGAACAAAGGAAGTGGCTGAAGCCTACCTGGAATACTTATATTCGGATGCCGGTCAGGAAATTGCCGCGAAAAACTTCTATCGTCCAAGGGATGAGAAGATACTCGCTAAATATGAAGACCAATTTGCAAATATCGATATGGTGACCGTTGATGATACGTTTGGCGGGTGGAAAAAAGCCCAAGAAACACATTTCAATGACGGTGGTACATTTGACGAAATTTATCAACCGCAATAAGCAGGGGGGAGAAGATGGATAGACACATCTTCTCCTTCATAATAAGAAGAAGAGCTGGGGCGAAGCGATGAATATAATGACAGAAGGTAAACAGAAGAAAAAGAGGACTATACCCGGTTTTGGTTTGACGATGGGTTTTACGTTGCTGTATCTCTCCATCATCGTTTTGATTCCATTATCCATGGTTTTTCTAAACACATTTTCAATGGGATTTCAGGATTTTTGGGCGACCATAACTGAACCAAGGGTTGTCGCTTCGTATAAATTGAGTTTTTTATCAGCGTTAACTGCGGCCTTCGTGAACGCAGTTTTTGGCGTTTTAATTGCCTGGGTGCTTACTCGTTATGAGTTTCCCGGCAAACGGATCATCGATGGGCTGGTGGATTTGCCTTTTGCCCTGCCGACTGCTGTGGCAGGGATTACTTTGACCACTTTGTACTCACCGAACGGGTGGATTGGGCAATTTTTCAACTTTAAAATCGCTTTCACCCCTACCGGGATCATCATCGCCCTTATATTTATAGGTCTCCCATTCGTGGTGCGGATGGTTCAGCCGGTACTTGAAAATATAGAAAAAGGGATGGAAGAAGCATCTGCTTCTCTAGGGGCGAATCGAATGCAGACATTCATTAAAATTATCTTTCCGGAATTGATTCCAGCAATATTGACGGGTTTTGCACTTTCTTTTGCGAGAGCACTTGGAGAGTATGGATCCGTTGTCTTCATTGCTGGAAATATGCCATTTAAAACGGAGATTTCCCCGCTGATCATCATGACAAAGCTTGAACAGTATGATTATGAAGGTGCAACAGCGGTAGCAGCCGTCATGCTCATTATTACATTTATAATTTTGTTCACCATCAATATCTTACAATGGTGGACTGGCAAAAGATATTCAGGGAAGTAGGAGGGGACATGTTGGAACATGATAATTCAGTGGTTGTAAATACGAATGATCCAGTCATTATAACGAGAAACACAACAAAAGAGCCTAAATCCATACAGTGGGTCCTTATTTCCATTGTATTGCTATTTCTGACTTTGTTTTTAGTTGTCCCATTAATCGCAATCTTTGTAAAGGCCTTTGAAAAAGGTGCTGAAGCTTATTTTGCGGCTATTGCACACCCTGATACATTGGCTGCAATTAAATTAACATTGATAGTTGTTCTCATCACCTTGCCACTCAATGCCATATTTGGGATAGTGGTTGCGTGGACAATTACAAAATATGATTTTAAGGGAAAAAACTTCTTAATAACGTTGATTGATTTGCCTTTTTCCGTTTCACCCGTCATTGCAGGGTTGATATTTGTCCTTCTGTTCGGCCTACATGGAACACTTGGTCCATTGCTGCAAACCTTTGACATTAAAGTGATCTTTTCAATACCAGGGATTGTCATCGCTTCCATTTTCATTACCTTCCCATTCATTGCGCGTGAATTGATCCCGCTCATGCAAAGTCAGGGGACGTCTGAAGAAGAGGCATCACTCACGCTGGGGGCGGGAGGGTTCAAGACATTTTGGTATGTGACGCTTCCCAATATAAAATGGGGACTTCTATATGGAATCATCCTTTGCAATGCAAGGATAATTGGGGAGTTTGGAGCTGTATCGGTCGTATCGGGCCATATACGGGGGATGACAAATACGATGCCGCTTCATATTGAAATCTTATACAATGAATATCAATTTTCGGCCGCTTTTGCCGTTGCATCCCTGATGTCCATTTTTGCAATCATAACCTTGATCATTAAAAGTTTCATAGAATGGAAAACCGACTTTAAATCAACCAAAGCGAGTTAGGAGGAAGGAAATGAGTATCATCATTGAAAATGTTACAAAATATTACGGGTCCTATCAAGCACTCCAGAACATCGATTTGGAAATAAAGAGCGGGGAACTCGTAGCCCTTCTTGGCCCTTCCGGATCTGGAAAAACGTCATTATTGCGTATCATCGCGGGGCTTGAACAGGCAGAGAACGGAAAGATCCTCTTCAATGAAGAGAATTACACGCATAAGCATGTAAAAGATCGGAATGTAGGTTTTGTCTTTCAGCATTATGCCCTTTTTCGTAATATGACCATTTTTGATAATATTGCCTATGGATTAAAGGTCCGCCCTAGAAAAATAAGGCCCAGTAAAAAAGTGATTGAACAAAAGGTTACCGAATTGCTTCAGCTCGTCAAGCTGGAAGGCTATAAAGATCGTTACCCATCCCAATTATCAGGGGGGCAGCGCCAGCGTGTAGCATTGGCAAGGGCACTTGCGGTTGAACCGAATATTCTTTTGCTTGATGAACCATTCGGGGCATTGGATGCTAAAGTTCGAAAAGAACTTCGGCGTTGGCTAAGAAGGCTTCATGATGAATTCAATGTTACGAGTGTGTTCGTGACGCATGATCAAGAAGAGGCGATGGATGTTGCTGATCGGGTCGTTATCATGAATGAAGGGAAAATTGAACAGATTGGAACTCCGGAAGAAGTGTATGATCATCCGAAAAATCCATTTGTTTATGATTTTCTCGGCAGTGTCAATCTTTTTAAGGGCAACGTTCACCAAGGGAAATTGGTAACTGGGAATGTGGAAATGAATGCTCCGGACAGTGAAGATGGAGAGAGTACGGGTTATGTAAGGGCTCATAACTTTATAATAGAAAGAGAATCATCAGGAAAGGATTCGATTGCATCCATTATTGATCACATTCATACAATTGGCCCCATTGTCCG
This sequence comes from Peribacillus sp. P4_B1, assembly GCF_056402395.1. Lineage (NCBI taxonomy): Bacteria > Bacillati > Bacillota > Bacilli > Caryophanales > Bacillaceae > Peribacillus > Peribacillus sp. P4_B1. Next base: position 70,867 of record NZ_JBFUHM010000006.1, on the reverse strand, counting down.
GATAGAAGTGATTCGTCAGGATACAAACGAACCGCTAGAAATCGAACTGACAAAAGAGCATTATATGAATCTGGAAATAAGGAAAGGTGAAAGGGTGTTTGTCCGACCAAAAGAATTGAAAGTCTTTGTCGACTATATGGCTGGAATTTAGCATGGGTCGAATATTGACGAAAAAACCGCTGAGAGCGGTTTTTTAGTTTTTAATGAGGATATTAGTGACTACCCTATATGAAAGGTTATAAGCTGGCATCAGCTACAGAGTTGATATGCGGTTTGGATTTTGGTGAGTTTTTACCGCCAATAGTCTATGGTCCCTTGGTTCTAAACACTAGATAGAAAGTCTTGCATCAAAAAACGAAGATGCTTATGTAAAATATTGGTTGGTTTATCACAGGAAAAAGTCGAATTTTTATATATTATGTTAAAAATGAAATGTAAATGTAACATTGTTATTACGTATTTGACAAAATCTGATGATATACTACGACTTAGGTAAAAACATAGAAGAGTTTCAGCAATGTATTCAATAGTATTACAACCTTAGAAGATTACATAATGAGTAAAAAAAATAGAGAAGAGTTCCCAGCAATTTATTTTGACTAATTATTTTTCATAGAGAAAAAGATGTGGGTCGATGGAAATGCAAGGGGAGGAAAGCAGGGGAAATGAGTTTGAAGAAAAAACTTATCGTTTTGAACACGACAATTATGCTAGGCTTAGGAAGCGCTTTTGCCATCCCGTCGGTTAAAGCTGAATCTATCTCGGATATTCAATCGCAACGCACAGGAGTACAATCAGATATTTCAGAGGCAGAACAGGTTATTAAGGAATTGAAAAATGAACAATCGAAAATGAATTCCCAAATTGCCCAGATAGAAACGGCAATGAAAGAAAATGACCAAAAAATTAAAAACACTAAACAAGAAATTAATGACACCGAAAAAGACATAGATTCTTTAAAGAAGGAAATTAAAGCTTTGGAAGAAAGAATCGCAAAACGTGAGGAAGTCTTGAAAGAGCGTGCCCTTTCATTCCAAGAGAGCGGTGGAGACGTTGACTACCTAGAAGTTGTTTTAGGTTCTAAAAGCTTTGGTGAATTCGTTAATCGTGTTGGAGCGGTAGCTACCATTGTGGAAGCTGACCAACAGATTCTTAAGGAGCAGGAAGCGGATAAAGCTGACTTAGAAAAAAAACAAGCGACTGTTGAGGAAAAATTGCAGAGCCTGAAGGATATGGAAGTGGAGCTTAAAGGCATGCAATCCCAAATTGCAGATCAAAAAGCAGAAACTGTGAAGATGAAGGCAAAGAGTGAAAAGAAGGAATCGGAAACAGCTGCCCTTAAACAATCTTTAGAGAATAAAGATGCAGGTTTGGAAGCGCAAATAGCATCCATACGTGAAGATATCAAAAAAGAGGAAGAACGTAAAGCATCAGAGAAAGCAGAACTTGACCGTGCTGCTAAAGAAGTGAGTTCTTCAAATTCTTCTAGCGAAGAATCATCAAATTCTTCTAGTGAAGAATCATCAAGTTCGCCTAAAGGTGAAGCATCTGAATCAGGTTCGTCTAAAGGTGAATCATCATCATCATCAAATTCATCTAAAAACAGTTTTGCTAATAAACCTGCAGCGAGTAAAACTGAAACATCAAGTAAGCCAAGCAGTGCAAATACTGGCTCTGCAATTACAGCAGGGTATAAATATATCGGTAACTCCACATATAAATTTGGTGGCGGAAGAACGGCTTCCGATATTGCTAACGGCCGATTCGATTGTTCAGCGTTCGTTGCATGGGCTTATAGACAGGCTGGTGTGAACCTTCCACCAAGTACGGATGCATTGAAAAGTGCAGGACGTCAAGTATCTAAAAGCCAAATGCAACCTGGAGATCTAGTATTTTTCAATACCTATAAAACTGATGGGCATGTCGGTATTTATGTCGGCGGCGGCAAGTTTATCGGTTCTCAAAGTTCAACAGGTGTTGCTATCGCTAATATGGATAGTGGATATTGGGCAGGGGTATTCAATGGCCGTGTCGTTCGTGTAAATTAATAGTTCATTAATAAGCAGGGGAGTAAACGCTCCTGCTTTTTTTTTATATTTTTTTTGAAAAATATCGAGAAAAGTGAAACTTATTTTGATATTAAACGTAAATACTATAAGATAAAACAAGGGATAGGTGATGTGGACTTTCAGTAAATCTGGGAAGACATATAATGAAACAACATTCCATACTATTAAACGGAGGCAAAAAAAAATGATGAAAAAATTTATGGCAGCATTACTTACAATTACACTAGCATTCTCGCCAGTCGGCACTTATGTTTTCAAGGATCATTCGGAGTCAGTCGATGCAAGGGGTTACAAGTCTGGGAAAAGAAGCTTTAATAGCAACAACAATAATAAATCGATTTTCCAAAACAAAGAAACGAAGAAATCCGATGTCACTACCACTAATAAAGCAAAGACTGATACAAAAAGTGGGAAATCATTCTCTAAAGGCGGCTTAATGAAAGGAATTATGCTAGGTGGACTAGCAGGTTTACTTTTTGGTGGCCTATTCGCCAATATGGGAGCCCTTGGTTCTATACTTGGACTAATGATCAACGTGTTAGCGGTAGTTGCATTAATCGTTGTAATCCGTAAAATATTCACATACTTCAAAGATAAGAAGAAGAAAGAGGATCCAAACCCATGGAGAGGCTAAAGATTTCCGAACAAGATATCATCAATGCGGTTTGTGTTTACATTGCCCGTAAAAAGCAGGTAGAACCTAATGAGGTAGAAGTGGAGTTAATGTATGATGATGATTATGGCTTTTCGGCTGAAACGTTTGTAGATGGCCGGAAACAAGTGTTAATTACCATCAACTTGATAGAAGCGCTTCGCTCATGGCTCGATGAATATTTGAATATAGATCCATATTCAGGTATTGAACTTGTTTTGGATGATGAAGAGGGCATAGTGGCATTAGTAAGTGAAAGTAATCGATAATATGAAAAAGGATGCCGTGAAGGGCATCCTTTTTTATTTAGGCTCTTTTCGTAAAGATTGTTGTTTTTAAAACGAAACTATTTAAGGCTGATTGGAGCGGAAGTGCGAGACTCCTGCGGGAGCAGCGGGACAGGTGAGACCCCACAGGCGTTTACGCCGAGGAGGCTCACCGCCCGCACCAAGGAAAGCGAGCATCTGGAGGGGAAATCAAACCACAACTCACTACCTCGTAAATAGCAACAAAGTATGTGAAAACAGCCTTTATTTAATAAGGTACCTAGTAAAGTAACGGTAGTCGAGCAGTGCACAGTAAAAAGTATAAAAGAGAAACAGAAAAATAGTAAAGCAAACTAAGCAAAATCCTAGATTACCAACACTTAATTCAAACAGGGAAATATTAAGAAAGAAATGTATTTTCCATTTGTTGCAAAAAGTGGTCATTGGAAGTAGGATGGATATATGTTCAAGCCAAAGGGGGAGAATAAGTGACAGGGTATATAGAGGATATCATTTTTTTAAATGAAAAGGCCATAAAGTTCGGCAATGCAAATGTGGAAGCGATGCTTGCACCATCTTTAGGCAGCAATCTGCTTTCGTTGAAGTACAAGCGAAAGGATATTGAGGTGCTGCGAACTCCGGATAGTTTGGAAGATTATAAAAAGGACCCCATATTATACGGTATGCCAATCTTGTTTCCTCCCAATCGAATTGAAGATGGTCAATTTACATATAAGGGGAATACGTATAAGTTTCCAATCAATGAAATGGGAAAATACAATCATATTCATGGTCTTTTGCATGACAAGCCGTGGCGAGTCTGCAAAAAGGAAGTGAACGGGAATGAAATCGTCATTAATACTGAATTTTCAAGCAGTGATTTTACTAATCTAAAAGGTAGCTTCCCACAAGATATCACTGTGAATATGTCTTTGTCTTTAATGGATGATACATTGGATATCCAATTGGAAATCACCAACAAGGGCATTGAACCCTTTCCGTGGGGAGCAGGTTATCACACTGTATTCAATTTTCCATTTGGACCAGGGAGCAAAATGGAGGATTGCAGAATATCACTTCCCGTCAATAAACAATGGGAGTTGAATGAAAGGTCATTGCCCACTGGTGAAATTCATGAAACGGCCAATACGTTGGAAATCCAAAATGGATTTAGCTTGGAAGGTTGGCGGTTTGATGATCTTTTTGGCTATGATGAGGAAAGTGCTCTGGAAAACGAGTGTGTTCTCACTGATCAAGATGCTGGCATACAAGTCATTTATCAAGGCGATCAACGTTTTAAGTTTTGGGTATTGTTCAATCAGGAGGGGTTCGTCTGTCCGGAACCATATACATGGGTAACGAATGCTCCTAATCTGGATTTATCGGCGGATTTGACTGGATTGCGGGAGCTAAGCTCAGGGGAAATGGTTCAGCTGAAGACTAGACTGATAATGAAAGAGATATAAATAAAACACCTTGGCACTTTTGAATGCCAAGGTGTTTAAGTTTATGCTTTCTTTCTCATCCAGAGTGGGTATAGAACGATTCCAAATACATATAAGGCAATGCCAAGTATGAATGTATTCATATCGGCTGTACCGGTCTTGATGACCCAGATCGAGTAGACTAACGCTAAGATGGTGATGATGCCATCACGTACCCTTGAGCCTTTCATGATGTCATATGTTTCACCAGTCATGACTAACTTTAACTGGTACAGAACTGATGCAAGATAAGGAATCAAGTAAGCGAGTGTTGCGACAATCATTGAGAATTTATAAGCTTCCAGGATCGTTCCCGAAATAGTGGAGAATAAGAATATCTGTGTCATGATATTTGTTATTGTCATAGAACGGACGGGTGTGCCATTTTTGTTTGCCTTTGCAAAGTAGGCCGGAAACAGATCTGATTTCGCTGCCTGGTAAGGAACTTCAGATGCAACGACAATCCACCCGATTGTTGATCCCAATAAGGAAATGACGGCAAGAGCGGCCATTAAATACGTGCCGCTTGAACCAACTATAGCTTGTAGTGCGTCAACAAGTGGCTTTTGGGATATTTTCAAATCATCTTGAGATATGGCACCCATCGTCAATAAGGTAATGCCGATATAAATGGAAACAGCGATAAGTAAACCAAGAATCGTCGCTTTCTTTACATCATTTTGTGACTTAGCACGGTTTGAAAGCATGACGGCAGCTTCAATACCGATGAAGGCCCATAATGTTGAAATTGCAGCAGCATTCACTTGAGCACCTAAAGAGATGGCTGAACCTGCTTTATCATAAAATTCAGCACCGTTCCCTAGATTGGAAGAATCGAAGATGAATATCGTGATAATGATGAAAAATAAGAATCCAAGCACTTTGGTAACCGTAGCAAAAAGATTCAGTTTTCCAGCACTGTTAAAATTTCTTACCAAGATTGCCTGGATCCCCCAAAGTGCAATGGAGCATACCGCAAATGTTAGTGCTTTACCCACTTCGAGATCAAATGAACCAGCAGTATAAATCACTTTGGTACTATGCATGACCGGGAAAAATGTTGATAGGTAACCAGCAAATGAAATGATGACAGAAGCTGTCGCAGCCCAATTTGCAGCCCAATAACCCCAAGCCATGCTATATCCTGAAACCCTTCCTTTAGCCGGAGATTTAAATAATGCTTGAGCATAACTTTGAGGTCCAGCCTTCAAGTCCGGTTTCCGGACTGCCAAGTTACCAAACACCAGAGCTATTAGAAAAACTCCCAGTCCAGTAACCACCCACGCCAATGTGGCCCCTAATGGGCTGGATACTTGTGCTAATTGAGCAGGGAGCATGAAAATTCCGCCGCCGACCATATTCCCGATTACGAATGTGGTCAAAATTAATAAACCCCATTTTTTATTTACCATTTATAATCGAACCTTTCTTAAATACAAAGTGTGTGTTAATACCGACAACTTATACTAAAATAGTATATCTTAAATAGTTTAGTTTGGTAAAGTGGTAAATAGGTAAAATGTAAAACACATACTAATCAGAAAATTCTAATTCATATTGACAAAACGAGGGAATTGGATTATATTAGTAAATACCAAGTTAGTTGGTAAGAATAATGCGGTTTTTGCTTTAAATCGTATTTTTCTATAACATATGCAACTCTCAAATATTGCCGATTAGTCAACTAAAGGCACCCTTACATCTACTTCTGTTAGATGGCGGGTGCCTTTTATTTTTATAGTGGGGGGAGGGGAATGTGGAGTTCCTATTAACTGGTTATTCTTATACGCAAAGTATGATGAGGATATGATAGGTAAACCAAGTTCCTCAAGAAAACATGGAAAGCGGGGAGAGTACGTGTGATGTTCGTACGATCTCTTTTTAACATTAGGTATGAAACGAATCTTTATTACCAGTAGTGAAGGGGAGAGATTATGGAAAAGAAAGAAGAATTCAAATTTAGGCATATCATTTCAAGCTTGGAAGATCTACAATATGGATCCGTCATAATAACCGTACATGACGGTGAAATCACTCAGGTGGATACAACTGAGAAGAAACGATTCCCAGTTAAGGGCCGGGCTGTTAAAACAAGATAAATACCACTTTTTAAGGGGGCTTTCAAGACGAAGGCTCTTTTATTTTGCTTTTTATACAAATTAATTCGATTTGGAATTTCGTAGAAGATTGTACTGCTTTTAACATGGTAGAATAAGTTAAGGTATAAGGGAGTTTTTAAAGGGACTTAAATGAAATAATAAGGAGGAACAGGGAATTTATGACCTTACAAACCATAGAACATGATATCTTGGCATTAGTTGAATCATTTAATGGGAAAATTGCATATAAAATTGAAAATGGTCTAGGAGAGACTATTGGATATCACGTGAATGAATCCTTTCAATCAGCTAGTTTAATCAAAATACCAATGATCATCGAAGGTTATCGTCAAAGTGAACAAAAGAAAATCTATTTGAATCAACCAGTGACCATCCCCCCTAATGAAGTGACCGGCGGATCTGGGGTCCTGCATGCCTTATCAAATAAGGTATTTTTAACGGTTGAGGACTTATTGACATTGATGATAACCGTTTCTGACAATACTTCCACGAATATGATGATGAGCCTGTTAGGCATTGATGAAATTAATCGATGCATCAAGGAACTTGGTTTGAAAAATACCATCCTTGAACGAAAAATGCAGGATTTTAAGGCATTAAAGGAAGGACGGGACAATACCATTTCGGCGGAAGATACGATTACCTGCTTAAAAGCCATACATACAGGCGACTTTTTAACGAAAGAAAGCCAGGAAAGAATAATGCGTGTATTTGATAATCAGCAAATACGGGATAAACTTCCATCACTGATGGGCAGAGGAGTTAAGGTCGCAAGCAAAACGGGCGGAATTCGGGGAGTTGCCCATGATTGTGCAATCATTCGGTCAGAAACACAAACAGTTTATGCTGCAGTTCTAACTGAAGATATGAAATCAGAGGAAGAAAGCCGTCAAGTAATAAGTAAAATTGGAAAGTTGATATATGATGATATGGTCTCAGAATAGATTATCCGATTTGGAATGGTCATCACTATAATAAGAAGAAGAGCGGGAAGTCAATTATGATTCCCGCTCTTCCATATTATTAGTTATAAGGGGAAATGAGGGGAAAGTGGTATATAATGAAAGTAAAACGAAGCGGGGAAAAACATTGAAGAGGACGATGAAATTTGGCGTAATTGGATTTGTGGTGTTACTGGGTTATTTTGGTTTTTTACATATGAAAATTCAACAAAGCATTCACCAGCCAATTCCGGAAAATGCCAATTACCTCATAATTCTTGGAGCAAGGGTCAAAGGTTCGGTTCCATCATTATCTTTACAATACCGGATTGATAAAGCTGCAGAATATTTATCGGCGAATGAACATACTGTGGTTATTGTATCTGGCGGCAAAGGTCCGGGGGAAGATATTTCGGAAGCAAAGGCAATGCAACAGGGGCTAATCGCGCATGGAATAGAAGCAGCGCGTATCATGATGGAAGACAAATCTACAACAACTCACGAAAATATTGTTTTCTCAAAAGAACTCATTCCTGATAAAGCTGCTTCCGGATTGATTGTCAGTAATGATTTTCATATCTACCGGGCAGTTGAAATAGCAAAAAAAGAAGGCTTGGACATGAAGGGAATACCGGCAAAGACACCAAAAGTGGTATTGTTGAAATCGTATACCCGTGAATATCTTGCTATTACCAAATATTATTTGACTGAATTAATTGGGAGATAACCATCCCAGGGGCATAATCCGAATTCCCTTTCCTTATAGACGGGGGATTCTTTTATTATTCGACTTCCACGACAACATTGGGAATTTCCCAAAAATCGTTTTCTTGATATATTTCCTTAAGTGTCTTATAGACGGGATACCCGGTGTAGGAAATCTCGACTTGTTCATCAGGATCTACTTCTTCCACATCTATATCATCAACAAAACCAAGTTGATCATTGATTTCCATTAAATAGAATCCAAGTGCCTCATACCCGCTATAGGCTACAATAACCTTGCTTTCAAAACCGCTATTGGAAACTTTGTAATATTTCATTGATTGACCTCCTTGCTGTTTACTCTTTAAGTGAAATGGTACTGTTTCTTATTTGATATACCCTTTCATCATTATCTGAATCATTCTATTGGATAAATAAAGTAAATAAAGGAAAGAGGGAAATGGGCAATTGAAAAAATCTATCCAATAGGAAGGCGAAGAAGATGTAATCCTTGTATTTTTAAAATATCTCTAGATAATTTGCTATATTAATCATTTCATGTTAATCTAATAAAGAATTGTTTTTGATTGTGGAAGAGGATACTAGTTATTTTCCAAATGGTTAAAAATAGTAATAACATGTGTGTTATGCACTAGGAGGCAACAAAAATGGAACAAGGTACAGTTAAATGGTTTAATGCAGAAAAAGGTTTTGGATTTATCGAACGTGAAAACGGAGACGACGTATTCGTACATTTCTCAGCTATCCAAAGCGAAGGCTTCAAATCTTTAGACGAAGGTCAAAAAGTAACTTTCGACGTTGAGCAAGGTGCTCGTGGAGCTCAAGCTGCTAACGTTCAAAAAGCTTAATTTTAAAATTAAATCGTAACCTATATGAACAGACTCCTCTACTGGAGTCTGTTTTTTATTGTTTTAAAAAATGAAGGCATAAAAAAACCCACTCTGAGCGGAGTAGGGTTTTAGGGACGTGTTATTAAGCTTTTTTTAATTCTTCTTCAAAGAAAAAAGTAGTTGGATGTTCTTTTACCGTATAAGAATATCTTTTCATGTTCTTTACGTATGCCCATTTATTAATGGTTACTGATTCATTAGTATCCTGAATAGTTACTGTTTCGCCAGTATTATACTTATTGCTTTTCAATTTATGCACCCTCTTTATTAATAGTATAACATATTTGGGAATAAAAAATGTGTTCAAGATATTCCAATGATATATTATGTAGCTTCCTAAACGTGATAAGTGGACGTATTGTGAGATCTTTTGCCTTGAACAGAGCATATTTAAAAAGGTTCTGCACATTCGGATATTATAAAAGGAATGAGGATGCCTAAAACTAATTTTAGGATCGGGAAAATTAATATTAATCCATTGCCCACTAAATGCTTCTTCATATTCTCCCCATACCTTTTTTGACTGGCTAATTGTCTGTAAACACTTGTGAATTTTTAATATAGGCAAATGTCTATTCCCTTTTGAATATGGACACATACACTATTTTTGAAGCAATTTGAGGAGGAGATATAAATGGAAAGACAATTCTTTGGCGGTTATCCTGGTTATGGTATGGGTTATGGTGGTTTAGGCGGTTATGGCATGGGTTATGGCGGTTTAGGCGGTTATGGCATGGGTTATGGCGGTCAACCTGGATACGGTATGGGCTATGGTGGTTATCATGGTTATGGTATGGGCTATGGCGGTCATCCTGGATATGGTATGGGCTATGGCGGTCATTCTGGTTATGGTATGGGTTATGGCGGTCATTCTGGATACGGTATGGGTTATGGCGGTCATCATGGACATGGTTGTTACTAGCCTCATTAAGTAATATTAGTTAATTTTGCACATGACGTTAATTTAAAATGAACATTTGCCTTATTAGACGCTGGTTTGAGTTCAATAACACAAATATTTAATAAGCTGTTTATATACAAAATTTTATTCATAACCTGTATATAAATGGCTTGTTTTCCATGAGTATCATATAGGTAAAGCAGCAGGAAAGTTGTAAGGAAGGAAAGAAGTATTGATTCCAGACTTCGACAAGCAATATAAAAGATATACCATTCGAGAATTCTCAGCTTGCAAAGGAATTAGGTGGATCAAGACCAACACTAGACAAATTAATTAAAGAGCATCAACAGGTGACTATTTAAAGGGACTTCCAAAATAAACTGTACACTTTATAGCCACGTGCTTCCTAGTATGCAGAAACACGTGGCCAATGAGATGGATAATTTGTTTAAATCTAATGAAATGTGATGTGACCAATTCTTTGACAACTCAAGGCTATGGACCTTAAAAACCCCTCTATATCAACGCTTTAATTAAAACGCCCAATCCCCATTACGGAAGACAGGTTCTGAAGTGCCATCCTGTTTGATGCCGTCGATGTTCATTTTCACGGATCCAATCATGAAATCGACATGTGCAAGGCTTTCATTCAGCCCATTTTCTGCAAGCTCTTCTGGACTCATATTTTTTCCGCCTTCAATACAGAAAGCATAGGAGCTGCCGATAGCGAGATGGTTTGACGCGTTTTCATCGAATAATGTATTGAAGAATAAAACATTCGATTGGGAAATCGGTGAGTTGAATGGAACGAGTGCCACTTCCCCAAGATAGTGTGAACCTTCATCCGTTTCAACCAATTGTTTTAGGATTTCTTCCCCTTCTTCAGCTTTTACTTCAATGATCCGTCCTTCCTTAAAGGTTACGGAAAAATTATTAATGATGTTGCCGCCATAACTAAGAGGTTTCGTACTGGAAACCGTACCGTTAACACCTGTTTTCAATGGAACCGTAAACACTTCTTCGGTTGGCATGTTAGCCATGAATTCATGACCCTGTACGTTAACGCTTCCTGCTCCGACCCAAAGGTGTTTGTCAGGCAACTCGATTGTCAGGTCGGTTCCAGGAGCCGTGTAATGCAATTTTTGGTAATGCTTATCATTTAAATAATCAACCTTTTCATGCAGGGTATCATCGTGTTTTTTCCAAGCCTCTACAGGATCCTTCACATCAACACGAACTGCCTTGAAAATGGCTTCCCATAGCATATCAACGCGTTTTCCTTCTGCTTCTTCAGGAAATACTTTATCAGCCCAAGCCTTGGAAGGGACGGCGACTATGGACCAGCTTACTTTATCCGATTGCATATACTGACGCCACTTCTTCAGAGCAGTCCCGGATGCCTTTTGGAAGTTGGCAATCCTTTCAGGTTGTACACTTTTCAATAAGTCAGGGCTTGAGGAGATGACGGACAGATACGCAGCTCCGTTTTCCGCAAGTTCAATCGTTTCTTCTGCCCGCCACTTTGGATACTCGTGGAACACCTCATCCGGAGCCAGTTCATATTTGGTACGTGCAACGATATCATCATTCCAATTAACGATGACATTCCGCGCGCCGTTCTCATATGCTTTTTTTACGATGAGACGCACAAGGTCAGCTCCCTCTAATGTAGTGTTTACAACCAGGGTTTGATCTTTTTGGATATTAACGCCGACCTTAACGGCCAGTTCTGCATATTTTTCTAAATTCTTTTGAAAATCACTCATCATTTAAAAACTCCTTTTCCATTTTCTACATCTATAATTGTACTTATTGTCAGATAAAAAAGAAACTTTTTACATCGTTGTATGGAAAAACTTTATAGTTCTATGAAAGATTATAAGATCAAAAACAACTTTTCAGTAAATCATGGTCCACATAACATTCCCAATTGATTTCACATAGGTGATTAATGGCCGCCTCAACACCATCACCGGGGTTTGAACACGTACACCCGCGCTAGCTCCAGCAGTAAAGGTGCCTTCAACATTCTTTTTGTCCATGTTTCAACCTACCAAAACTAAAGAAGGAAAGACTATCGGAAAGGTTTGAATAGTCGCAATAATTTTGTTGTTTCTCAGTTCATCACGGACTGAAAGAAAGGGGGTCTCTTTGAGACCCCCTTTCTAATATTCAAAAAATCACTTACCCAAATTGATCCAGACGCTTTTCACTTCCGAATAGTTATCAAGTGCATAAGATCCCATTTCACGTCCGATTCCTGATTGTTTGTAACCGCCGAACGGGGAAGCCGCGTCGAAAGCGTTATAACAGTTCACCCACACTGTACCAGCACGGAGTTTTCCTGCAACATAATGGGCATTGGCTAAATCGCTTGTCCATAAGCCAGCAGCCAATCCATATTCACTGGCATTTGCGCGGTTAATGACATCGTCTAAATCCTCGTATGGCATTGCGGCAATGACCGGCCCGAAAATCTCTTCTTTAGCGATCGTCATTTCCTCTTCAACACCAGCGAATATGGTAGGAGAAACAAAGTAGCCTTGTTCACCCGGTTTGTTACCGCCGACAAGAACTTCCGCGCCCTCGTTTTTCCCTTTTTCAATATAGCCCATTACCCGATTTTGCTGCTCCTGGGAAACAAGCGGTCCAATTTGTGTGCTTGGATCTAAACCTGCCCCTTGTTTGATATTTTTTGCATGGCTGGCCATATCGGCAACAACGTTGTCATAATGTTTCTTTTGAATATAAACCCTGGATCCGGCACAGCATACCTGCCCTTGGTTAAACATGACCCCATTCAAAGCTCCAGGTATGGCTTTTGAGAAATCCGCATCGGGTAGGATGATGTTTGGGGATTTCCCACCAAGTTCCAATGTGACCCGTTTCAATGAATATGAAGCGGAACGCATGATCAATTTTCCAACTTCAGTCGAACCGGTAAATGCAATTTTATTTACTTGCGGATGGTCGACAAGTGCTTGTCCCGCGGTTTCACCAAAGCCGGGAACGATATTGACCACCCCATCAGGGAAACCGGCTTCAGCGAACAATTCAGCCAAATAAAGTGCGGAAAGCGGTGTTTGCTCAGCAGGCTTTAATATTACCGTACAGCCTGTAGCAAGTGCCGCTCCAAGTTTCCACATCGCCATAAGAAGCGGAAAGTTCCATGGGATGATTTGTCCCACAACACCAACAGCCTCGTGTTTTGTGTAGTTAAAGTAATTTCCACTTACCGGAATGGTTTGTCCAACAATCTTGGTGGACCAGCCAGCAAAATATCTCATATGTTCTATAGCTAAAGGAATGTCAGCATTGGTAGTTTCACTGATTGGTTTCCCATTATCCAGCGTTTCCAATTGAGCAAGTTCAGTTTTGTTTTCTTCCATTAAATCTGCCAGCTTATACATAAGCCTGCTGCGGGTAGCGGCGCTCATCCTTGACCAAGGACCTTCATCGAATGCTTTCCGTGCAGCTTTGACGGCTAAGTCGATATCTTCTTTATCTGCTTCATATACTTCGGCAAGTTTTTGTCCTGTAGCAGGATTAGGAGTGGAGAAGGTTTTTTTTGAAGCACTTTCTACAAACTGACCATTAATATAAAGCTTTTTTGGTCCTGTTAAAAATTTTTGCAGCTTTCCACTTACTTCTAACGTTAGATTTGTCATTAGTACCCTCCTGAATATGAATATCAGCAAAACATGATGACTTATTTGATAACGCTATGATCTATGCCAATTTTTATAATAAATGAAAAAAAGGGAATATTCAATCTTTATCATTCGACATAATACCCCAATCAAGAGTCATTCTTCATTTATAAACGATGAAGTTTTTTGTCATGACATGTGTAAATACTATAGCGGAAATTAAAGTTAATAGTTAAAATGAATAGGGATAAAATAACTAGAAGGTCTAAAGTTCTTCAGGAGGAATATATGGGAAATGATGTTAAAACGATATCGCAGCGTAAATTATTAAGTGTTGCGGGTCTTGGGTGGATGTTCGATGCACTTGATGTCGGTATGCTTTCTTTCATTATAGTTGCTTTGAAACAGGAATGGAACTTAACCAGTGAACAGGTTGGCTGGATAGGGAGCATAAACTCTATAGGGATGGCTGTCGGAGCTGTTTTCTTTGGTGCGATGGCTGACAGGGTCGGACGCAAGAATGTCTTTATCATTACATTATTATTGTTTTCAATCGCAAGTGGCCTGTCTGCAGCAGTCGGTACACTCAGCTTGTTCTTGATATTGCGATTTTTGATTGGAATGGGACTTGGAGGCGAACTTCCGGTTGCATCGACATTGGTTTCTGAAAGTGTTGATGCTAGTAAAAGGGGAAGGGTTGTCGTCCTCCTTGAAAGTTTTTGGGCGGTTGGCTGGATATTGGCAGCACTCATCTCCTATTTCATCATTCCGGCTTATGGTTGGAGGGTTGCGTTGATATTAAGTGCAGTTCCCGCTTTATATGCACTGTATCTGCGCTTGAAGCTACCAGATTCACCGAAATTTACGGAACTTGAAAAGAAGCAGAGACCAACAGTAATAAGCAACATGAAAAGTGTCTGGAAAAAGGAATATTCTCGCCAGACCCTTGTTTTGTGGATTCTTTGGTTTTGCGTGGTCTTTTCTTATTATGGGATGTTTTTATGGCTGCCAAGTGTGATGGTCTTAAAAGGATTCAGTATGATTCAAAGCTTTGAATATGTTTTGATCATGACGCTTGCACAGCTTCCGGGCTATTTTTCAGCTGCATGGCTGATAGAGAAGATGGGTCGTAAATTCGTTTTGATCACATACTTAATTGGAACAGCCATCAGTGCCTTTTTCTTTGGATCGGCAGAGGGGTTGGCACTGCTGATAGTTTCTGGAATGTTCCTATCTTTCTTCAACTTAGGGGCATGGGGTGCGCTTTATGCGTATACACCTGAGCAGTATCCAACTGCAGTTCGTGGAACCGGTACAGGGCTAGCTGCTGGTATTGGCAGGATTGGCGGTGTCCTGGGGCCATTGCTTGTAGGGTATTTAGTTGCTGCCGGTACCCCGATTTCAACGATTTTCACCATATTTACAATTGCTATTCTAGTGGGAGCCGCTGCTGTGGCTTTTGGGAAGGAAACAAAGAATACCGTTTTGACATAAACGAAGGAAGGGGACCAATCAGTCCCCTCTTTTCTTTACTTAAAGTCTTTTATTATTTTTAAAAGGAGTTCGGAGGCAATCTTTGGACTATCTGCATTCATGATGGCTGAAACGACTGCGGTACCGGATAGCCCGCTATCTGAAAGTGAGGAAATGTTATCGGCTGTGATACCCCCGATTGCTACGGCAGGAATCGATACGCTGCGGCAAATTTCCTCCAAATCTTCAATGGCCATTAGCGTTGCATCTTGTTTGGTCTTCGTCGGGAAAACGGAACCGACTCCGATATAGTCTGCTCCATTTTGTTCGGCTTCGAGAGCTTCTTCAAGTGTGGAGACTGAAACACCGACAATCATATCGTCAGGAACCATTTGTTTGATGACAGGCAGTGGAAGATCATCTTGCCCAATATGAATTCCGTCCGCTTCAACAGCGAGTGCTATATCTACCCGGTCATTAATGATAAGGGGAATGGACAGCTCGCTCAATAACTGTTTTAATGCAGAAGCCTTTTTATAAAAGGAGAGGGAGGAATTGTTTTTCTCTCTAAGTTGTACGATCGAAACTCCTCCTGAAACCGATTCTGCAATGATTTTGGTCAATTCTTCTATTGCTATCGACTCTTCCGTAACTAAATATAGACTTAAATCAATTTGGGACTTCTTCATTTATTTTCACCTCATGCATCCAGATTTCCTTATCCATTCTTGATATTGCATCCATTAATCGCACTCGAAACGTTCCTGTCCCTTCATCTTCTTGAAGTTTTGCAGCTGCCAGGTCCCCTGAAATGCTCATGGTCGAGATACCGGCAATTGCCGCAGAATAGAAATCGTCCGTGACTCCGGAAAAGGTGCCGATAAGAGCAGTGGCCATGCATCCGGTACCAGTAACATTAGTTAAAAGGAGATTCCCGTTGTCGATAATTGACGTATGTTTTCCGTCGCTGACCGCATCCTTAGCCCCGCTGACCACGATGATACTATTCAAATTATTTGCTGCTTGTGCAGCCAGCTCTGCATTGCTAATCGCTAGTTCCCCTGAATCCACTCCGCGTGTAACGATATCCCCCCCCATCAATCGAAGGATCTCACTCGCATTTCCGCGAATGATTTGGAAAGTAACCTTACTTAGGAGCTCTGTGACTTTCTCTGTCCGATAGGAGGTGGCACCCACTCCCACCGGGTCCAAAATGACTGGGATATTCAGGGCATTTGCCGTCTTGCCGGCAATCTCCATTGCTTCTAAGGCTTTATCATCAATCGTACCGAAATTCAGGACCAATGCATTCGCTAATTTGACCATATCCGCCACTTCACTGGGGCTCGATGTCATTACAGGTGAGCCACCGATGGCAAGGGTGACATTGGCACAGTCGTTGACCGTAACAAAGTTGGTGATTTGGTGAACGAGAGGTTTTCTTTCTCGTACTTTCACGAATAAATCGGCTGCAGCAACATTCATATTAAGTCACTCCGTTCTTTTTTTGAAAATGAATGAAAATGATGGACAGGTCCATGCCCCCTACCGATTGAAAAGCTATTACGTATCGCTTCGGAAATATAGGTTTTGGCCAGTTCAATCGACTCTTTCAATGGCAGTCCATTTGCCAGGTTGGATGTAATGGCGGATGATAGGGTACAGCCTGTACCATGTGTGTTTTGTGTATGAATGCGTTCTCCCTTGATCCATTGGAAGTCAGTTCCATCATAAAAAAGATCGTTTGGATTTCCTGCTGCATGGCCCCCTTTAAGTAAAACGGCTTTAGAACCTAGTTCATGTATGGATATGCATGCCCTGTAAAAATCTTGTTTCGTTCGAATCGACAAGCCAGTAAGGACTTCCGCTTCTGGTACATTCGGGGTTACAAGTGTTGCAAGCGGAAGTAATTCCATTTTTAAGGCAGTGACAGCTTTTTCGTCTAGCAAATGGTGGCCGCTTTTTGAAATCATGACTGGGTCAAGGATAACGATGGAAGGTAAGTAGGTTTTAATGGACGCAGCGACTGTTTTCACTATTTCTTTTGATCCAAGCATTCCTATTTTTACTGCATCGACATGAATATCCTCAAAGATGGCAGCAATTTGATCCGAGATGATAGCTGTTTCGATGGCCTGAACTGAACGCACTTCCATTGTGTTTTGTGCAGTAACGGCTGTAATGGCAGACATTCCAAAGACACCATGTGCAGAAAATGTTTTTAAATCTGCTTGTATTCCAGCACCGCCCCCTGAATCAGAGCCTGCGATGGTTAATGCTGTTTTCATAAAAAATCCCCTTCATATAATTATTTTTTAGAAGTATGTTAAGTAATATGAAAGCTAAAAGCGCACCTGCGAATGAACTAAGCATAAAAGCTGGTAAAAAACCAAAAAGAGCAGCTTTTTCCCCCAATAGGAGGAGTGCAAGTGGATAACAGGATAGGGATCCGAGAATGCCGGTCCCAATCACTTCCCCTAGACAGGCGAATTTCAAGCTTTGTGTTTTTCGATAAAGGACGGCAGCCAATAGTGCACCTATCATGCTGCCAGGAAAGGCGAAAATTGAACCGGTACCAGACATGTTTCTAATGATGGAAACTAATAAAGCTTGTGTTACCGAATAGGCAGGTCCCAATAAAACGGCTGTCAGGACATTTGCCAGATGCTGTATCGGGAAGATTTTAGCAAATCCGACAGGGATGAAAATAATTGAACTGGTCAGAGTCGTTATACCCGTGATCATGGCAGTCAACGTCATTTTCTTGATTGGATTCATCATCATGTCAATACCTACAGTGGCCAATCCTGTTCATTTTGAACCATATCCCAGAATAAATATTCATATCGGGAAGTCACCAAAAAGTGCTTTTCTAATCTCAGAAGTTCCTTTTCAGGCATGCCTCTTGTTAATTCTTCCAATAAAGCAATCAGCCACTTGTGTGCCTCACCGAATTCAGGAGATGAATAGGACCTTATCCAATCTGCGTAGCGGTTGTTTTCCAATGCTTCACCATTTTGTTTTTTTAATATCAAACCGATTTCGTAATAATCCCAAGCACATGGTAGGAGACAAGCGATGAGGTCTGCCAAAGTCCCATGCTGAGCTGCATTTAGCATGTAACCCGTATAGGCTAAAGTGGTAGGCGTAGGTTCTGTTTCTTCCAATTCCTTGGTACTGATTCCGAATTCCGAAGCATATCCATTTCCACTTGAAGAGTTTCATTTAAAATACTGGAAAATCTTGCCATGGTTTCGATATTATGAGCTTTGATGACACCTAGAGCAAAAAGCTTGGAATATTCCATGAGATAGATATAGTCCTGCTTCAAATAATAAGAAAACTTCTTTTCAGGTAGCGTGCCGTTTCCAATTGCCTGGACAAAGGGATGTGAATGGTTCCTTTTCCAAATTTCTTTTGCCCGTCCATGAAGTCTTTCACTGAAGGTTTCTAATTTAGTATTCTCCATTGTTCATCCTCCTTTAGAATAGATCCCCTATTTACATCCATAAAAAAAACCGCTCCTGAATACGGAACGGGGTAGATGGATAAAGTCTGCAAATGGACGATATCATCCACTTCCCTCCGCCGGTATGAGCCGGTTCAGGTTCAAAGGGTCCGGAACTAATTCCATCTCAGTCTAAAAAAAGACTCCCCTAGTGGTGTGAATTGTATGTAATTACTGACATCATATCAGAAAGACAAGAAAATGCAACCCACATTTGAAAGGGGAAACCCATTTATGGCAAGTGGAAAAGGAAGAACCAGGTAATTGACTTTTGATGTTTATTGGGATAAAATCATTTCTACATCATTTATATATTGAATTCTTATCCAGAGAGGTGGAGGGACTTGGCCCAAAGAAACCTCGGCAGCAGACCCATTTTGGGAACTGTGCTAAATCCAACAAGCATTTGCTTGGAAGATAAGAAGAGCCATACGGACACTGTAAGCCTCTTCTTGAATTAGAAGAGGCTTTTATTTTTGCGGAATAACGTTTAGTGGCATACTAGAAAAGGTATATATAATTTGGTGAAATCAAACCGGTTAATACAGTTTAGCTCAACTAGAAGCGGGCTCTATGATGACTAGGAAAGGAGCCATTTACATGGCAGAATTATTTAAGAGGATTGAACAGAGGAAGGCAATGCTTATTGAAGAGTTATTGGCCAATGGAGTATACAAAACCTCTGATGAAAGGCACCTTTATGATGCCCCGTTAAAAGTACTTGAAAATGAATATAAGATTGTAATAAATAGACCAAATAACGAGTCTCCTTCGGAATGGATGACATAGTATCCGATAGGCTATAATCTTGGGATAAGGGATATGATGTAAGCATTCGCAGTCTATACTTGTGGATGCTTTTTTTATTTGTGTTTATATAGGGGATGACACAATATATACATATTTAGAAAATGAAATAGGCTTTTTGTCACATTTAAACAGTAAAATTACACATTTAATTTCAAATAAATAGTTGATTTTAACTATAAGTTTCATTATGATGAAGGTGTAAAAAAATTGAATAAATGGGAGGTGGCTTGATGCTTTGCCAGAAGGTAACTGTGGAAAAAGTAGAAGAGAAGAGACAAGAAATGATTAAATTGGCGGCAATTTATGGTTTAACAAGTCTTCTAACTGTTCAAGCAAGCCAAGAATTGGATACGCTGTTGAATGCTTTAACAAATAAAAGAGATTCTGAATATTTTTCCCTTAAGAAAGTATATAGGTATTTCTAAATTCTCCATTTCGGCCTAGTTTAATCTGAAAAAGGCTACTGCTCAAGGCAATAGCTTTTAAATGAATATTTTAATTATCGACACGTTTCCCAAGTATAATCAAATCTCTTTCAATGCCATCGAGCTCTGCAACTCGAGGCAAATTTGCCCATTTTTCAAACCCGAATTTTGAAAAAAGCTTCAGGCTAGGTATATTGTGGGCAAAAATGAAACCTAATAAAGTCTTCACCCCTAATTTAGGGCTCACTTCAATTGCCTTTTGAATCGAAATTTGTCCGATTCCTTTTCCCCGGAAATAATCATCGATATAAATGCTGATTTCGGCCGTAGAATCATAAGCTGGCCGGCCATAGAAAGATTGAAAGCTCATCCATCCGGCAGTTTGCCCTTCTATAGTAATGATATATAGTGGTCGACTTTCTGAATGATGTTCCTCAAACCATTTAACCCTCGATTGTACGGATACAGGTTCCGTATCTGCCGTGACCATTCTTGAAGCAATTGTCGAATTATATATTTCAACGATTCTGGGTAAATCCGAAAGTGCTGCCTCCCTAAACTCTATGTGCTCTGCCATCATTTAAACTCCTATCTATCATTTATATTCAATCTCCAGAATAAAGGGTATCATCCCGCTTACATAAAGGCCGGTGAATGAAGCCCAATCCATTGAAAGTTTTATATTATCATACACTCTTTACTATTTATCTGACAATTCATTTTTGTATGTTAAAACTACAGATTTTTGGGTATTTAAAATGATGAAATACTTCATAGTAAATAGACAAAAGGAGAAACCAATGAAAAAAGTAGCAGGTTTGTTAATTATTGTACTAGTTATTTGTTTTGCTGCATATAAATTTCAGGCCTCGGAGTCGAAAGATGTGCAAAGGGTAATGGCTTTTGGAGATTCGTTAACCTATGGAAAAGGGGATAAGGACGGGGAGGGATATGTAGAAGGTCTGGAGGATGAATTGAATAATCCGGAATCGGAACAAAAAGTGAGTTTTTGGAATTACGGGATAAAAGGTCAGGAAACGGATGGGATCATGAATCAGCTTGATGATTACCGCATTAAATCGAAACTTGATAAAGCCGATACTTTCATCGTTTATATTGGAACCAATGACTTGATCAATAGTAACGGCGGTGACTTGAAGAAAATAAGTGATCGAAAAATCGATGAGGGTAAACGGGAGTATATCAACCATCTTGATAAGATTACTTCGACACTGATAAAGGCAAACGATAAAGCGGATATACTTGTAGTGGGACTGTATAATCCGATTAAAGATAATCAAAAACTTGAAAAGCACATCCAAGATTATAACCAATCAATAATGGGAATATCGAAAAAGGATAAAAGGATGGTATTCATTCCTACAAATGATCTTTTTGAGAATAAAAAGAAAACCGAGTATTTCAGTGATAAGATTCATCCCAATGAAAAGGGATATCAGCTCATTACGAATCGGATTTTGGAAAGTTATCATTTCAAATGAAAGTAAAAATGCACAGAAGGCTGAATTATACCCCGGATAACGGACATACATAAAAAAGTGTCCCTTATCCGGGTTTTTTTGAGATTGAGACTGTTCCCATTGATTTAATGGCTGCTGTTCTTACTTTTGCTTATGCGGGCGTATTTTACTTTTATCCCTATTTATGCTGAGGCATTAGGTATGACATCTATTACAAGTTATTTCTTTGTAATCTTCGCACTCTTTATAAAACTGTCACGTCCATTTGTTGGAAAACTATTTGATCGTAATGGAGCAAATCATATAGTCTATCCATTCGTATTAATTTTTATCATAGGTATGATCATTTTGAGTCAAGCACATACCATGAATGCATTTTTAAGTGCGGGAGCAATCATAGGGGAAGAGTTTGGTGTTCTTCAACCTGCTATGCAAACTCTTCTGTTCAGTCAGTAAATACTGAGCGAAAAGGGTTAGCAACTTCAACGTTTTTTTTATTCAATGATTTAGGTGTGGCATTAGGTTCCTTCACTATAGGTATTGTCTCCTCACATACTACCTATAGTTTTGTATATATAGTATGTGAGCTGTAATGATTTTTCTTTATGTTCTTTATTATTGCTTACAACATCGCAAAGTCATTGCTATTTGGAGCTATATGGAATTTCGGAATTTATTTGTATTAGGTAAATTTTACCTTTATGACTATCATAGAGCTTTTTGAAAAATAGACAACTATAAATCGGTTCGTTTCGTCAAAAAGCATTATTATTTTACACATTCATATAGAAAATGGAATAATTAAAGGAGATTAGCTAGGCCATAAGAGGAGATGCTATAAATGAAAATATCAGGGGAGAACTTTTAATTGGGGTCAAAGGACTATCGGATGAACAACTGGACGCCCATCCTGAAGAAGGACGTTGGAGCATCATTCAGATATTGGATCATTTATATTTAATGGAGAGGGCCATAACAAGGATATTGCCGATAAATTGAATAGCGATGAAAGCATTCCAGCTGTGGATAAACCAATCGAGCTTACTTTAAATCGAGAATTGAAGGTTCTGGCCCCGCCATTTGTCATTCCGTCAGAATCATTCCAAACTTTGAGCAAGGTTAAGGATAAGTTGTCCGAATCCCGCAAAGCCTTTATACAAGTCGTTGATCATGCAAAACGAAATGATCTCGAACAAAAGTCTTTTCCTCACCCTTTGTTTAAAGAATTAGGCTTGAAGCAATGGGTTACTTTCGTGGGACTTCATGAAAAACGGCATTTAATGCAAATAGAAGAATTGAAATCAAAGTTATAATAGAAGAAAAACTCATCCTTCTTTGGTTGAGTTTTTCACTTTCTGACTGTTATTCGTAAAGGAAGGATTTTTCAGTGAAAGCTACTTGGGTAAGGACATGTTTGGTATTGGGCTTTTTCGGATTATTGTTGGGGCTCTTGTTCAAGTATATGCTGCCGCCTGATCTAGATGAAATCAAACTGACTGACGAGCTTAATCCGATCGTCGCCGAAAAAAAAGATGAGCTCATTCAACAGGCTAATGACAAAGGCATCCCGGTAATCATTACAGCGGGGTTCCGGTCAGTAGCCGAGCAAAATGAACTCTATGAAAAAGGCCGATTAACCAAGGGCAAAGTCGTAACGAATGCAAAAGGAGGGGAGTCGCTTCATAATTTCGGTTTGGCGATAGATTTTGCCCTCCTTAACAAACAAGGCGAGGCCATTTGGGATATGGGTTATGATGGCAATCATAATGGGAAGTCGGATTGGATGGAAGTCGTAACCATCGCTAAAGGGTTAGGTTTTGATTGGGGCGGGGATTGGGCAGGGTTTAAGGATTATCCTCATTTACAAATGACATTTGGCTTGAGCCTGCGTGAGCTGCAACAAGGCAAGCAACCAAAAGGGCAGTGAAAGGTTATTTTAAGGCCGAATAATTTTGACTAATAGCAGGAAAATAAGCATGTATATTGCTTTACAGGTAAGAATTCGATAAAGTGGACTAGTGAGAAATCAGACAAAAAGGAGTGCAGTCACCATGGAAGAAATAAAACATTGCCGGGATTCTTTGGTCATAAAAACAAGCCTTGTCCTCCCGCCGGATACAAATAATATTGGTACGATGTTCGGAGGCAAATTAATGGCATACATTGATGATGTAGCGGCTATATCCGCCATGCGGCATGCGAGAAGCAACGTCGTGACGGCATCAACTGATTCTGTCGATTTCCTGCACCCTATTCACGAAGGAAATGCAGTTTGCCTTGAAAGCTTCGTGACGTATACGGGCAGAACATCAATGGAAATCATCGTAAAGGTGATTGCGGAGGATTTAGTTACAGGAGATCGGAATTTATGCGTCATTTCCTTTTTGACCTTTGTTGCCATTAATGAAGTAGGTAAACCAATTCCGGTTCCGCGTTTGGTTCCCGAAACAGAGATGGAAATGAATTTAAATGAATCGGCAAAACAACGGGCCCAAATAAGGAAAAAAAGAAGAGAAGATACACAGTTCATTGCAAGTACCTTTGGTGTGAAACTGCCATGGACCGATCAATCAAATCCAGGATTATATAAATAAGATACAGTACCTTCAGCAGTTCATTGCCAGGGGTTCAAAATTTTTGGGGAACTCTCATGAATTGGTTTTATACAGTGATTTATATAAAATACCTGATAGATGCTTTTTTACCCAAATGGGGCACATACGTGAAAAGACGCTTGGACAGCCAAGCGTCTTTTTCTGTTACCATGTAGGATTGGATACCATCCTTTTAGTCATCACTTGCTAAAATACCAAAGAAACGTAAGATGTTAATGAAAAGGTTAATGAAATCAAGATATAGATTCAGGGCCATGAGTGGTACTTCTTCGGCTGTTACCCCGTAATGCTTCATTCGATTGAAATCATATAAAATATAACCACTGAAAACTAAAATGCCAATAAATGAAAAGACCAGCATGGCTGTAGAGCTTAATGGAAAGAAAATGTTGAAAAGGCTAATGACCACTAAAGCCAGCAAGGCTGCAAATAACATTCCTCCCAAGAAAGAAAGATCCCTTTTGGTGGTTGTCGCATAAACCGCCAGTCCTCCAAATACAACTGTCGTCGTAACACCGGCTAAGATTACCACATTTGCCCCTGCAGCTGCTAAGTAGTGTGCAATGATCGGATAGGTGGTTATTCCTGAAATTAACGTAAAACTATACAAGAATGTGTACCCGATAGATTTTTTCCTCCGCATGATGAATGCTCCAATCAACATGGCGATCTCGAGGATCGCTAAGGGAAGAAACAAGGATGGCGGAATAAAAGTGCCGAGAGCCATCCCTAAAACGGAAACTGCTAGAGATAACGCGAACGTCCTCATCACTGAAGGCATATATGTTTGTACAGTTTGTGAATACATTCAATCACCTCATCATTTATTTGCTACCGATTTCTACGGATCTGTTTTAAAAAGGTTTCATTACATTTAATAAATTTAGTTGTTTTTTCGAAAGTATCGAAATATATATGAAATAATTACCTATTTTATGATATCCTTACAATTAAACTAACTTTTCTGAAATATTAAAATATTTTTATTCTAAATCATATTAAGGTATGTAAATCGATATGCTCAATAAATAGATATAAACTTATCGATAGTTATTTAAAGATAATAATTTTTTTAATAATCGTTCTGCTCAAATAACCAGGCTTCATAACTTTACTGTATAACAGTCATAAAGAAAATGATTTTTTATTGCAGAAAAATATTCCTGTAGTTATAAAATATGAAAAAAATGTGATTATTTTGGATGAAAACTATTGTATAAATGTAAAAAATTGATTAAAATTTTAAATAATTATCAGAAGATTAGTTATTTTCTCGATAAAATAGTTTAGGGGGATCAAGGATGAAGAAAGCTATTTTGCAAATAGAGAACCTAACTACCTCATTTCGAATCCGTAACAAATATCATGCAGCGGTGGATGATGTTTCATTTACGGTGAATGAAAATGAAATTGTTGCAGTTGTTGGTGAATCAGGTTGTGGAAAGAGTGCATTGGCCTTATCTATCATGCAATTACATAATAAGCAGAGAACGAAATCCGAAGGAACCATAAATTATAAAGGCCAAAATCTACTAAAGTTGAATGATATGCAAATGAATAAAGTCCGTGGTAAGGAAATGGGCATGATATTCCAGGAACCTTTAACGGCTTTGAACCCGCTCATGACCATTGGAAAACAGATCGAGGAGAATCTTGATTACCATACTGAACTTTCCAGGGATGAAAAAAAGAACAGGACAATAGAGCTTTTGACACAAGTCGGAATTCCTTATCCTGAACGGACGTACAAGCAATATCCACATGAGCTCTCGGGTGGAATGCGGCAAAGGGCGATGATTTCGATTGCCATTGCTTGCAACCCTGCACTGGTCATTGCCGATGAACCCACGACGGCACTGGATGTTACGATTCAAGCGCAAATACTTGATTTGCTGAAAGATATCCAAAGCAGGACAAAAATGGGGATCATCTTAATTACACATGATCTGAGCGTCGTTGCAGAGGTCGCTGACAGAATCGTTGTCATGTATGCCGGACAGGTAGTGGAAACGGGATTTGTTAAAGAGATATTCAATAATCCGCTGCATCCATATACGAGGTCGTTATTAAATTCGATTCCTTCGGCTACAAATGAGAAAAACCGTTTGCACGTTATTGAGGGAATCGTCCCATCGATAGCGAAAATGGATAGGATAGGTTGCCGTTTCCAGGATAGAATCCCTTGGATACCAAAACATGCGCATGAAGAGGCGCCCCGACTTCACGATGTGGGCAACAATCATTTTGTACGATGTACCTGCTATAAGGAATTTTATTTTCAAGCTGAAGGAGATGCATCGACACATGACATTACTCAAAGTAGATAATTTAAAAGTGCATTTTCCAATAAGGGGCGGTTTTTTCCGAAGGGTGGTCGATCACGTAAAGGCTGTGGACGGTGTTTCCTTTGAACTGCAGCAAGGGGAGACATATGGTTTGGTAGGAGAATCCGGTAGCGGCAAGTCCACGACAGGCAAGGCAGTGGTTAAGCTGAATGATGTGACATCCGGACAAATCCTGTTTGAAGGCAGGGATTTAGCATCATTAAGTAGAAAAGAGATTAAACCATTTAGAAAAGATATCCAAATGATTTTCCAAGACCCGTATTCATCATTGAATCCCAAGAAGAGGGTGCTGGACATCATTGCCGAACCGCTGAGGAACTTCGAACGGTTATCACCAGCGGAGGAAAAGAAAATCGTCCAGGACTTCTTGGACAAAGTCGGGCTTAGTCCTGAATCGATTCACAAGTATCCTCATGAATTTTCAGGGGGCCAGCGCCAGCGGATTGGAATAGCCAGATCATTGACATTGAAGCCTAAGCTGATCATTGCTGATGAACCGGTATCAGCCCTGGATGTTTCCGTTCAGGCACAAGTTTTGAATTTCCTTCAGGATCTTCAACAGGAGTTCAATTTGACTTATTTATTTGTCGGGCATGATTTAGGCGTAATCCGGCATATGTGTGACCGGATGGGTGTTATGTACCGAGGTAGATTGGTAGAGGAAGGTAAAAGTGAGGAAATCTATGAAAATCCCCAACATATTTATACGAAACGCCTGATTGCCGCCATTCCGGATTTAGAGCCAGAAGTTCGTGAGGATAAAGTGCGGCTTAGAAAAAAACTCACTTCAGAATATGAGTCAACCTACTCGAAATATTTCGATGAGAATGGACGTGCTTACGATTTGAAGCCAATCTCGGCAACACATAGAGTCGCATTACAATAAGGAGGTGGAAAGAATATGTGGAAGTTTATCCTCAGACGTTTATTAGGTATGATCCCGCAGCTCTTTTTATTGAGTATCATCGTTTTCATGATGGCCAAAGCCATGCCGGGAGATGCCTTATCAGGCCAGGAAATCAACCCCAGGGCCAATCCAGCCGAGCTCGATAGGATCAGGGAAGAATTGGGTCTGAATGATCCTTGGTATCAACAATATTTAAGGTGGGCATCCAATGCTGTACAGGGGGATTTCGGTATTTCCTATACACATAAAACGCCCGTTATGGATGTTATCGAAGACAGGCTTTGGAACACGGTGTTCCTGGCGTTGGTCACTCTGATCTTTACATATATGCTTGCGATTCCATTAGGCATACTTAGCGGAAGGTATAACGATACGTGGGTGGATAAAACCGTTACGGGTTATAGTTATGCAGGGTTTGGCACACCGATATTCATCTTTGCGTTAATCATGTTATTCATTTTCGGATTCGCCTTGGATTGGTTCCCATCCGGCGGCAGTGTCGATTCAAAAGTGGATGAAGGCACATTCGCCTATGTTGTAAGTAAGATCAATCATTTGATATTACCAGCTTTAAGTACAGCATTAATTGCAACTACAAGTACGATCCAATATTTACGAAATGAAATCATCGATAATAAAATCAAGGATTTCGTCAGGACTGCGCGTTCAAAGGGAGTGCCTGAATCAAAAGTATATTCACGTCATATCCTTAGAAATTCCTTTTTACCGATAGCAGCATTCTTAGGTTATGAAATTACTGGATTGATCGGCGGCGCGGTCATAATCGAGACCATTTTCAGTTATCCGGGACTTGGGCAGCTTTTCCTTAGCTCAGTCAGTCTGCGGGATTTCAGTGTAGTGACGGCCATCGTCATGATGACGGGATTTGCCACTCTGCTTGGCACCCTTCTTTCGGACATCATACTTAGTGCGGTCGATCCGCGCATACGGATAGAATAGGGGCGGGGTGAGTCGTATGGAAATGAAAGTAGAAACCGGAAAGAACATACAAGTGAAAGATGTAAGCCCTTCAGGAATCAAAATCATCTGGCAGGAAATTAAAAAGGATAAACTTGCCATGGGCTCATTGATTATATTAGCAGCTATTTTGCTGTTTGTTTATGGTGCGGCTTTCTTCATGGATGCCAAGGAAATTGCCAAGGTCGATTTCCTCTCCATTTATCTGGAACCATCTTCAGACTATTGGCTCGGTACCGATTATGGTGGCCGGGATGTATTCGGACAATTGATCATCGGTACGAGAAACTCATTTACCATCAGTTTGTTCATTACCTTATTCACGGCAATCATCGGTTTATCATTAGGGCTTCTTGCTGGTTACTTTGGCGGCGCAACCGATAATGTGATCATGCGTGTTATAGATTTCGTGATTGCCCTACCTCAATTGATGTTCATCATCGTTGTAGTCACGATTGTACCAGTATTCAATGTGTATGTTTTCATATTGATCATGACGATGTTTTTATGGACAGGAAAGGCACGGCTAATTCGTTCAAAAGCTTTGTCAGAGCGTGAGCTGGACTATATCCACGCCTCACAAACACTCGGGACGCCACATTGGAAAATCATCTTGTTTCAGCTTCTGCCTAATGTCAGTTCACTGATTATCGTAAATTTCATTTTGAATCTTGCAGGCAATATTGGCCTAGAATCCAGTTTGACTTTCTTAGGATTCGGTCTTCCGGAGAGCACACCGAGTCTCGGGACGCTTATCAGTTATGCTCAAAATCCAGATGTTCTGGAAAACAAGTGGTGGATATGGGTACCCGCATCACTCATGATTTTAGTGTTGATGCTGAGTATAAATTTCGTTGGTCAAGCGTTAAAACGCGCCGCCGATGCAAGACAAAGAAGAGGATAAAAAGGGGAGTGTAGGATATGAAAATCAAAAGCTACAGTAAGGTATTAAGTGCATTGGCCATTTCGTCTCTACTGCTTGCTGCATGTTCGGATGATACGGAGAAGTCATCAACGAAAGAGAAAAAAGGAAAAGATGTCGAGCAGGTTGATACCTCTAAATTCCCGACAAAGACGACTAACCAAGGAGAGCCTATTGAAGGCGGTCATTTGACATATGGATTGGTATCCAATACCCCGTTTGAAGGGATATTAAACAAAGTTTTCTATCAAGGCGAACCCGATAACCAAGTTATCACATTCTTTGATGAAGATTTGTTGGATACAGACGAAAACTATGTTTTCACGAATGAAGGTGCCGCTTCCTATGAGATTTCAGACGATCATAAAACGGTTACACTTACGATTAAGGATAATGTAAATTGGCAAGATGGGAAACCGGTGACTGGTGCCGATTTAGAATATGCGTATCTCGTCATGGGAAGCAAAGATTACAAAGGTGTACGCTATGATGAACAGATGGCTTTAATTGAGGGGATGGAAGAGTATCATGAAGGGAAAGCCGATAGCATTTCAGGCATTAAAGTGGACGGAAAGAAAATCACTTTCACTTTCAAGAAAGGGAATCCATCCGTCACGACTGGTTTATGGACATATCCGCTTCATAAAGAATACTTAAAAGATGTACCAATTGCGAAGTTGGAATCTTCTGATAAAATCCGTAAAAACCCGATTGGTTTTGGACCATTTAAAGTGAAGAAGATCGTTCAAGGGGAAGCGGTTGAATTCGAAGCGAATAAGGATTACTGGCGCGGTGCTCCTAAATTGGACAGCGTGACATTGAAAGTCGTGAATCCGTCTGTTGTCGTTAAATCCCTTGAAAATGGTGACCTTGATGTAGCTGAGGTCCTGGCTGAGCATTATGAGCAGGCCAAGGAATTGGATAATGTCGAATTATTGGGCAAAGTTGAATTGGCTTATTCCTATATTGGTTTCAATTTCGGTTATTATGATAAGGAAAAAGAAGAAAATGTTATGGATGAGAATCCAAAATTCAAAGACAAGCGCCTTCGTCAGGCAATGGCCTATGCCATCAATAATGAAGAAGTTGGCGAAAAGATGTTCAAGGGCCTTCGCTTCCCTGCCAACTCGGTCATTACACCGAACTTTAAATATAACAATAAAGATGTAAAACCATATGAATATGATCCTGAAAAAGCGAAAAAACTTTTGGATGAAGCAGGATTTGTAGATACGAATAAGGATGGCATTCGTGAAGATGCGGATGGAAAAGAGTTCAAGATCAACTTTGCTTCCATGAGTGGATCCGATGTTTCTGAGCCTCTAGCAAGGTATTATATCCAACAATGGGAACAAGTGGGATTGGACGTTGAATTGCAGGATGGAAGGCTTCATGAGTTCAATTCATTCTATGACCTTTTGAAAAAGGATAATGACAAAGTTGATATTTACCAAGCTGCATGGGGAGTAGCTTCCGATCCGGATCCATCAGGCTTATGGTCTAGATCTGCAGAATTTAACTATACCCGCTGGGTGAATGATAAAAATGATGAGCTTCTTGCTAAAGGGATTTCAGAGGAAGCTTTCGATGATCAATATCGGATCGACACATATAATGAGTGGCAAGAATTGATCCATGAAGAGGTTCCAGTCATTCCGACATTATTCCGTTATCAATTGGCGGGAGTGAATGAACGCGTTACGGGATATGATTACCTAGCGGAGCGACAATATAAATGGTTCAATGTCGGTGTCACTAAATAAAAAATTGTATGAATCCAATCGGCTGCCTTTATGGGCGGCCGATTTTTTTGCGTTTCAAGGGTGTGGATTAAGGTTATATAGTAAGTAATTGGAAGGGTGGTATTTATGTTAGTGAGATATCCTAATGAACAAAGAGAGAGTTAGAAATATTGTTTACTGAATCGGTTGGCCGTTTACTGAAACCTCAGGAAATCATTGCAGACATTGTTGCCTTTCCTAGACGGAATGAGAATGACCTTCTTGGAATTTATGAAAGAAAATGTCCGACAAGCAAAGAAAGTTGAAGTAAGTTGAACTTTCATTATGGAGGAGGTTTTTTCATGAGAAACGAAGATATGAGCAGATATAAAGTATGGCGCGCTAAATGGAAAAGAAGAGTGAATATGGAGAATTTAGCGATATATGGAATTACCACATTAGTCATGGCCATCTTGCCTATTCTGGCCCACATGAGTTAAATCGATATAAGGACCGCCATTTGGCGGTCCTTTATATGTTAAAAGTTGGCATGAAAAGATATAATGAAAAAAAGGAAAGGAGAGATATTTATGAGCATTATCGAAGAAAAGAAAATCGTATCTTACATAAAAGAGTTAGTATCAATACCCAGTCCCTCCGGCTATACGGAGCAAGTCATTAAATATGCGGCCGAATTCATGGAACGGAGGCAGGTCCCTTACAAGATCACGAATAAAGGAGCATTACTTGCTTCATTAAAAGGAGAAGATGATGGCAAACATCGTTTGCTGACTGCCCATGTCGATACACTAGGGGCCATGGTAAAGGAAATTAAGTCAAATGGCCGCCTTAAATTGACGATGATCGGTGGTTTCCGATGGAATTCAGTGGAAGGGGAGTATTGTAAAATCCATACGGCTGATGGGGCAATTATCACCGGGACCATTTTAATCAATCAGACCTCTGTCCATGTATATAAAAATGCCGGGGATGCCAAGCGTGATGATGAGACAATTGAAGTCCGTATCGATGCAGTCGTGAAAACCAAGGCGGAAACGGAGGCCATTGGCATTTCAGTTGGAGATTTTGTCTCCTTTGAACCGAGAGTGGAAATGACAGATGCAGGCTTTTTGAAATCAAGGCATTTGGATGATAAAGCTAGCGTTGGCATCCTCCTTCATATCATTGACCTCATTTCCGCAGGAAAGGTAAAATTGGCATATACGACCCATTTCCTGATTTCCAACAATGAAGAAATCGGCTATGGCGGTAATTCCAATATCCCAGAGAAAACAGTCGAATATTTAGCCGTCGATATGGGTGCGATCGGTGATGGACAATCGACGGATGAATACAGCGTTTCCATTTGTGCTAAAGACTCCTCAGGCCCTTATCATTATAAATTGCGTCAGCATCTTGTCACACTTGCCCAAGGGAATGCTGTCGACTACCGTGTCGATATTTATCCGTATTATGGATCGGACGCTTCCGCTGCGATCCGGGCAGGGTATGATGTCGTGCATGGTCTAATCGGACCGGGGATTGATGCTTCCCATGCCTTCGAGAGAACACATATCTCCTCATTAAAGCATACAGCCAATCTGATTTTGCATTATATACAATCAGAGTTGGTGTAATCGTGAAAAAAGCCCGCACTCAAGTCATATGAGTGCGGGTTTTAAACTGGCTTTTATAGCGATAGTTTTATTTTATGTGAGTTTCGGTCATATACTCGTGAATTTCACGCATTTACTCGTGAATTTCACGCATTTACTCGTGAGTTTCGCGCATTTACTCGTGAATTTCGCCATTTACTCATGAATTTCGCGCATTTACTCGTGAATTTCGCGCATTTACTCGTGAATTTCACGCATTTAATCGTGAATTTCGCACATTTACTCGTGAATTTCACGCATTTAATCGTGAATTTCGCACATTTACTCGTGAATTTCACGCATTTACTCGTGAGTTTCGCACATTTACTCGTGAATTTCGCGCATTTACTCGTGAATGCCAAATAATAATTTTTTATAATGTTAACTCTTGTGGAGGTTGACCATTGTTGTTCATCAACCGGATGCTTTCAGGCTTAATTTGAAGGATTAAATAATTTGGATCGTTTGGACTGTCAAACCAATTTTCAAATGACTCATTCCATAATTTATCTTTTAATTCCTTTGAAGCGTTAATTTTCGAGGTACCTGAGATTTCTAAGTAAGAATCGCCTAATCCTTCATTTTCATAACCAATCAGGATATGAACATTTGGATTCTTTTCAATTTCATCAATTTTTTCCGTATTTGCATTCGTTGGCGTGTATAAAGTTAATTCTTCATTAAAAAATGTCATATAGCGTGAATGTGGTTTGTTATTTTCTACAGATGATAAAACTCCTATTTTATGATCACCGATGATGTTCAATACTTTTTCTTTTAATTGGTTTTGGCTCATCTTTGCACACTCCTTTTATTTTTTACTCTATTACTTTTCCTCTCTTTTCATTAAGTTAAACAAAATTCTGCTGTTTGCCATTTTTATGAATGAAGACTTAGACAAGTTGCCATACTAGTCATTATGTGTTCTGTATAGAGCAACTTAATGATTCTTAATCCATTTGTAAAGGTGAGTATGAGGAATGAATTGTGGTGAATTACTTATCATTGGCGGGGCAGAGGATAAGTGCCTTGAAGGTGAAGTATTAAATAAATTTGTCGAGCTTGCAAACCGTTCAGATGGCGGAATAGGAATATTGCCTACAGCGAGTGAAATTCCTGAGGAAGTGAGTACCGAGTATATCAAGATTTTCAGGGATTTAGGCGTGGACAGGGTGGAAGTGATCAAACTGGATTCAAGGCAGGATGCAGACGATCCGGAGATTTGTAAACAGCTGATATCCTTTTCTGCCATCTTCATTACTGGAGGAAACCAAAGCCGGTTATCTGAGCGGATTGGAAAATCACCATTCCATCATGCCCTTTCTAATGCCTGGCATAAAGGAATGGTGATAGCAGGGACAAGTGCTGGCGCCTCCATTTTAGGTAAGCATATGATCGTTGCTGCTGACACGATGCTGAATGATAATAAGTTAAAGGTAGAGATTGGGATAGGTTTCGGCTTCCTTGACGACCTGATAATTGACCAACATTTTTCCCAGCGTGGCCGCTTTGACCGTCTGTTAAGTGCGATAGCAGGGAATAAAGAAATTATGGGTATTGGCATTGATGAAAATACAGCAATTTTAGTTAAAGAAGGATATTTTGAAGTATTTGGCCAACATCAAGTATTAGTTCTTGATGGCAGCAACAGTGATTATATCAATATCACATCTTCCGATAATGGCAGTGAAGAGTTGACTCTCTCGGGATTTAATCTTCATGCACTTACCAGGGGATACCGCTTTGACCTGCTTACCAGGAAATTGTTGATGAAAAAGGGGATCCAACCATGATTATCAATCGAGTCCGTTATTTAAAAGGACCTAATTATTTTGCTTATACACCAACGATTTGCATTGAATTGGATATAGGGGAATTGGAAGAGAAACCATCTGATTCGATTCCTGGATTCAATGAAAAATTATTGAGGACGCTCCCGAACCTGGGAAGCCATACATGTTCAAAAGGGTATCGAGGCGGTTTTGCTGAAAGGCTTAGAAAAGGTACATGGATGGGACATATTTTAGAGCATATGACGATTGAGCTTCAAAACTTAGCTGGAATTGATGCCATTCGGGGTAAAACGGTAATGATGGAAAAGAAGGGTCATTATTATGTAACCTTCGACTATAAGGAGCCTCAGTCAGGCCTTCAAGCTTTTTTAGCAGCAAAAGATATCGTGGAAGCCATCCTTAATGGTGAAAACCATATAAATGTACAATTTTATGTAAAACAAATAGAGCAGCTATATTATAAAAATAAACTGGGGCCTAGTACAGAAGCCATTTTTAAGGCTGCGCAGGCAAAAGATATCCCTGTCGAGCGAATGGGTGATGAGAGTTTACTACGTATAGGAACCGGTTCAAGGCAAAAGTATGTCCAGGCGACAATTTCTAGCCAGACTTCGAATATTGCCGTGGAGAATTCATGTGATAAATCATTGACCAAATCTATATTAAAAGGGTGTGGCCTTTCTGTACCTGAAGGGGATATTGCCCATTCCATTGAAGAAATCTTTACCACAGCGGACAAGCTGGGTTTTCCACTGGTTATAAAACCGTATAATGGTAGACAGGGAGAGGGTGTCATCACCCATATTAAAAATAAGGATGAACTATTCAATGTAGTCAATTGTTTGGAGTCGCATGTGGAGAAGTACATTGTCGAACGACATATTGAAGGACATGATTACAGGATATTGATAGTAAATGGAGAATTAATAGCCGCTAGTTTAAGGCTTCCTCCCTATGTTATTGGAAATGGTAAGGAAACGATACGCAAGTTGATAGAAAAGGAAAATCGTAATGCATTGCGTGGAGAAGGTCATGAAAAACCGATGTCAAAAATCCCCCTTACACATACCGTGACGTGTTATTTGGAAAAATCGAACCGGACACTGGATACAATTCCGAATCAAGGAGAAGTGGTTCAAGTTGTCGGCAATGCAAATCTTTCGACTGGTGGAAAGGCAATAGATGTAACGGACCAGGTCCATCCAACCATTAAGAATATGGCACGTGCTGCCGCAAAAGCAATCGGTTTGGATATAGCCGGAATAGACTTGATCTGTGAGGATATCTCAAAATCAATCGAACATTCACAGACTGCGATAATCGAGGTGAACGCTGCACCGGGAATTCGAATGCATCACTATCCGAGTGAAGGGAAAAAAAGGGATGTAGGCAAAGCCATTATCGATTATTTATTTCCGACACGGGAAGAGGCGGCGATACCGATCATCGCGGTGACCGGAACAAATGGAAAAACGACAACGACCCGATTGGTTCATTATTTTCTTTCAAATGAAAATACGAAGGTAGGAATGACGAATTCCGATGGAGTATATATCGGCGATAAGGTATTGGATCAAGGTGACTGCAGTGGTCCGGTCAGTGCAAAAATGGTA
Source organism: Peribacillus sp. P4_B1 (assembly GCF_056402395.1). Classification (NCBI taxonomy): domain Bacteria; kingdom Bacillati; phylum Bacillota; class Bacilli; order Caryophanales; family Bacillaceae; genus Peribacillus; species Peribacillus sp. P4_B1. Next base: position 34,922 of record NZ_JBFUHM010000006.1, on the reverse strand, counting down.
TTGGCACATCATGAAGTTGATGTAGCTGTATTAGAAACGGCACGGGGCGGGATTCTGCGTGAAGGTCTGGCATTTCGTCAGTGTGATGTTGGCATCATTACAAATGTTAGTGAGGATCACCTCGGCCGTGATGGAATTGAAACATTGGATGATCTCATAAAATTAAAGAGGCTGGTAGCCGAAATCGTTCAAAAAACAGGCTATTGTGTGCTGAATGCAGATGATCCGAATGTAGCTGCCATGGAAGCTTTTACAGATGGGGAAGTGATTTTTACTTCTACAGATGCCACCCAGCCTCAGGTGAAGGCCGCCATTAAGGGTGGATGTAAAGTTTGGTTTGTCAATGAACAAGGTATGATTTGCCATTCATCAGATGGTGTCATTTCTCAGTTTATGGATTGCTCGATGATTCCAATAACGATTTCCGGCAATGCACGTCATAATATCGCCAATTTACTTCAGGCGTTAGCCGCAGCCCAAACCCAAGGTATTTCCATGGAAGAACTAAGAAGGAAGGCTGTCACGTTTATGCCTGATACGAATTTGTCCAAAGGGCGTTTCAATTTAAAAAAGTTGAATGAGCGAACGATCATCATCGACTATGCCCATAATGAAGCAGGATTAAAGGCCATATTCGAAACGGTCAGTGCCTATAACAAAAATCGTCTTATCACTGTTTTGGCAGGACCGGGAGACCGTATTGATGAAGAGCTCATCAGACTATCCAAGGTGGCGGCAATGAATTCTGATCTGTTCATCATTAAAGAAGACGATGATTTGCGGGGAAGGGAGCCTCTCGAAGTAGCGAGGCTGCTAAAGGAAGCTGCGGTAGAAGCAGGGTTACATAAAGATCAGGCATTTATCGTTCTTAATGAATTGGACGCATTCGTAAAAGCTTGGGAAACATCACAACCTGGTGATCTATTATTGTTCTTCTACACCGATTTTGAATATGTAGAGCGGTTTTTCGAAAAAGTTGCAACAAATCCATTGCCAAAAAAATAAAAGAAAGTGCATTACGCAGGGCGAAATGCACTTTCTAATAATCTGAATCAAAATGATATCAAAAGCTAATTTTCAGTACCACGATAACATCGGAAAGCCATGCTTCCCATTTTCATGAATGGGAAGCATGGCCTTTGCACTTATTTATTAGCGTTAATCCATAGGATGCCAGTCGCCTTTTGTGTTGTGATATTTCCATGACCATCTGCAGCTTTTACTTCCACGACGGCACCAGGTGCCTTTACATTCGCTGTTGCAGTATAGTAGCCAACGTAATGTCCTGAAGATGTTTCTTTCATCGGCAATTCAGTTGCATTTGCGATGCTCCTTGCATTTGTCAAAGGCATCAGTATCGAGAAACTGGTTGTTAGTCCGGGTTCACTGTCAAATTCGATTTTGACCGATTCGCCACTTTTCAAGGTCTTATCCTCTTTCGGCAATAAATCAGTTATTTCCGGGGCGATATACTTTGCATCGATCGAGACGGATTTAGTGCTTTTATTGCCTGCCTTGTCCAGTGCGACTACCTTAATGTTATTGATACCTTCATTCAACATAAGTCGATAGGAGAAGGTGTTGTCTTTCACAGTAGCTTTCTGACCATTTACTTTGACATTATTAAGATTTTCATCCGAAATCGCACCTGTAACGATTACCGATTCACGGTTGGTTTTGGAACCGTCTACAGGTGCAGCAATCGCAAGTTCCGGTTTAGCCGTATCCAATATCACTTTTACAGATGGAGAGGCCTCAGTAGAACCTTGACTAGTTCGAGCTTTTGCTGTCAAAGTATTTTCACCATTCCCTAATGTGACTGGAACAGTGAAGGTTCCTGCTTCAGTTGAATCAGTACTTGCTACTTTCTCACCTTTGTTAAAAATATCTACCTTTGTTGTAGGTGCGGATATACCTTCAACTGTTACTTCTTTTTGATTCGAATACGCATTGTCTTTAGGAGAGGTAATTACAGGTTCCTTCACTTCGTAATTGACAGTGGCACGAATCATGTAGTTTCCTTCCTCAGTTGGTGATTGCGACCATGAACCACCGACACCCTGCCAGCTTCGTCCTGCATTAGGTCCATCTTCATCTGTACCTAATCCTGGAGCATTCGGATTGGCCTTTGATTGGGTATAAACAATAAAGAAATCACCCTCAACCATGATTCCATGCTCGCTCAGATCAACATGTGTCCATTGACCGTCACGCAACGCAGTCTTATTGAAAGGACCTGCGATTTTTTTACCTGGCGATCCGTCTGTTCCTGAAGCATCATATACAGAAACTTGGAATTCAGTCCCGCCCGGAACAGGCCATGTGGTATCCCAGAAGCGTAAGAGAGCGCCGGTTACATTTGCCGTTTTATTTCCCGAAGCTAGCGACATCTTTACTGCCCAGCTGTTTCCTGCCGCATTATAGGCACGGGCATTTTCTGCTGTTCCGTCGTCATACTTAATCTCATCTGGGTACCCGATGAACGGTTTCAGTTCAATATCTTTCGTGGAGTTATTACCGTCCGAAATCGTTACTGATGCTTCATTGCCGTAATAAGAAGGAGCCACGACTTTCAAGGTGTATTTACCTTCATAAGCAGTTAAGGAGTATTCACCCTTTGAATCTGTGGTTACCGGTTTAATGGCAGCATCTTCAAGAAGGTATACTGTAGCGCCAGAAACTGGTTCACCAGAAATTTTGTTGGTGATTGTACCGTTGATTGTACCTTTAGGAATTTCTTGAAGTATAAAGTTCGCAGTTGTTATGTCATCCTGTTCTACGTTGACTCTTGCTGTTTGCGATAGATACCCATAAGTTTCTGCTTGCAAAGTGTATGAACCTGATGCATGTGTTAGTTGGTAGGAACCATCTTGTGGGTTTGTATACACAGATCTACCTGTTTCTAAAACACTGACCTGAGCCTGCAATGGAAGAAGTAATGGAGCAGGCTGAGCTTTTTCAGGGTCACTCACTTTTTCTGCAATGGGCTTAATTTTATCAGGATCAACTTTCGGTTTGGCTGAAACGGAAGAGTCAGACTTGTTAATACCTAATCCTGTTTTAGCTTTTGCAGACGGTTGAAGGGCGGTATCAGCCAATTTAACATCATCAATATACCAGCCAGGTTTTTGGACTGAACCATCAGATGTTACATTAAAGGCAATATAGATTCGTTCTCCAGCATATTGGCTAAGGTTTACTTCTCCATCAATCCAACTATTTGATTTATCGTTAAAACGAGCTGCTTGAACCCAGTTCGTTCCATCCTTAGAGATAAATAAATGGGCGAAATCATAATTCTTTTCAAGTTCGTACCAATGTTTAAATTGTAAATAGCTTGTCCCTTCTGGAACATCGATTGGAGGCATTTGCAGACTCATGTTGGCACCATTGGAATAGTTTCCAGCAAGATTTGTTGCATAAACCTTTTGACCGGAAGATGCAGAACCTGGTCCGCTTGACGGAACGCCCCAATCCCAGTCATTATTCGTTCCAAATGAGCCCCATCCAGTTGGTTTCTCTTCGAAATCCTCTGTATAACCTAATCCAATTCCAGGCAAAAGATCGATGGTATAATCATCTGTAGCTGTCTCTGAACCACCGAAGTCTGTAGCGGTCCATTTATAAACGATGGTATCTTCCGTCAAGTCCGAACCCGGAATAGTAGCCTCAAACGTTCCCGATTTATGGTCACCGTCCGATTTTTGACCTTTGATTTCAGCCCAAGTTCCATCGGCTTTTTGATAGATAAGGGTAACGGAAGTGACACTTACATTATCAGACACTTCAGCCTGAAGCGATAGATTCATTTTTTTATACGACTTTTCTGGTGCTTGATGCGAAATGACAGCTGCTTCTGAGTCATCTCCAGACTTGGTTACTTTTCCTTCAATTTTCCCAAGTCCGCTTACAACTGACGAAACTGCATCAAATGCATTTACAAGGCCATAGCCATAGGCATGGTTGGGCGTTACTGGATAATTATTGTCTGTCAATGGAGTAGCAGTTGTTAGTAAAATTTCCTCAAGTTGGTCAACTGTTAAGCTGGCATTTGCTTGTCTTAATAGAGCAGCGACCGCTGAAATGTGAGGACCTGCCATAGATGTCCCGTTCCATCCGCCTTCATATGCACCGCCAGGAACGGCAGAACGAATGTTGACGCCTGGTGCAGAAATATCCGGTTTAATTTCTCCGTAGGGTGATGGTCCGCGTAAGGAAAAACTGCCGACCTTATTGTTTAGGTCGGTTGCTCCAGTGGCAAATGCCTCTGGATAGTTCGCTGGATTCGCTACTGAACCAGCACCGCCAGGATTTGATAATGTAGTGTTTCCTGCAGAAAATTCCGGGAATATCTCTGCAGCTTTCCAGGCTTGTACCATTGGACGGTACCACTCATCGAGACCTGCTCCGCCCCCCCAAGAGTTATTGACAACATCAGGTGCTTTCTCAGGATGGGGATTTCCAGAAGCATCTTTCGGAGCGATAACCCATTCTCCTGCCTCTAATAAATCTATGTCTGACCCGCCATCTTCAGAAAACGCTTTAACGGAAATGAATGTGGCACCTGGGGCAACCCCGATTTGATTTGCACCATTTGGTTCAGAACCTACCATTGTACCGATTGTATGTGTTCCATGACCCAAGTCATCATAGGGAGCGGCTTGTCCGCTAACTGCATCAAACCAATTATATTCATTGTTTGGCACGTCTGGATTGGCAGGATTATACCCGCGATACTTTGTTCTCAGTGCTGGATGGTTCCACTGAACTCCTGTATCGATAGAAGCGATAACCGTACCCGCACCATCAATGCCCATATTCCAGACAGCAGGTGCTCCGATTTTTTCGATATTCCATTCAATTCCTGCAGTACCGGCCCGTTTATTGCTGGCTTTTGAAGTTGCAGTTTTGCTTGCCGGCTGAATGAGCTGCCTCTTTTCATTTGGCATGATTCTTTCCACTTCGGGAAAGAGGGCGATTTGCTTCATGACATCTTTTGTAGCAGTAACAGCAATCGCATTAACAATATAAAAAGATTGAAAATCCTTTGCATTACCGGCTTTTTCTTGCTTTTTTAAGTAGTTCTTAATATTGACTTGTGTTTCAAGAGCAGTAGCACGAAGCTCAGAGACTACACTTGATCGTTTAAGTAACTTTGAATTATTTGCAGATAATTTTTGTGATTTTGCTATTTTTGCAGCTTTTGAGGATACGTCCTTGGTGTCCACTTGTTCTTTGAATTTAACGAGAAAGGTTACCTTTTCTTTTTTTTCAAACTGTTTAAGTACTTTAGAGGCAACTTTCTTTTGATTCTTTCCCGATAATTCATCTTTAGCGGAAGTATGAAGTTTATTAGATGCTGCTGTGATGGAGCTTGTCGGCAGAATGATCGATCCAATAAGCATGATCGTGAATAATAAACCTAACCATTTTCGTTTGTTTTGCAAGTTTTTTCCCCCTATTCCATTTTCAAAGAACAAAAAGCGACCAGCCTATACCCAATTTCTCCTCCTTTCTAAATAATTGGCCACTATGTAGAACCATGTTAATGATAACCAATAAACATATGAGAAAAATGTCATATTTTGGAATTAAAAATGCTATTTCGTGAAAATGAACACATTGTAGGAAGAGTGTGTATGGAAAAATAAGGGGAAATACCTCTGGTTTGAAAAGAGAACGGAAGGAATATAAAAAAAACATGCTATTCTACGGGTGTCAAAAGGACTCTTTTTTATTTCAAAAATAAAAATGGTAATAAAGGTTCAAAATGTCTTGTTTACAATTTGTTATATAGACGGCAATCTTTACTCGAGACATGTCAGTGAATGGAAAGTCCTTGAACGAAAAAAAAGCTAATCCAATTTGGATTAGCTTTTTTTCATAACCGTTTCATTCTTCGCAGGCACATTGGCATGATCTTTTTTATAAACTCGTTGCAGCACGATGGACTGAACAATCATGAATAAACCTCCGATTGACCAATACAGTGGCAATGCTGCAGGAGCGGAGAAAGAAATGAATAAAATCATCACTGGTGAGAGCAGGCTCATCACCTTCATTTGTTTCTGCTGTTCTTCCGGCATTTGTCTCATGGAAATGACTGATTGGAAATAATAGATGACACCAGCGATAATCGCCATGGCAATATTCGGCTGGCCAAGGCTGAACCAAAGGAAATTATGGGTCGCAATTTCATGGGAACCTTGAATCGCATAATAAAAGCCCATTAGAATCGGCATTTGGATTAAAAGCGGCAGACAGCCCATATTTAGCGGATTGACTCCGTGCTTTTGGTATAGCTGCATCATTTCCTGTTGCAGGGCCTTTTGTTTAACTGGATCCTTAGTCTCTTTAATTTTCTGTTGGATTGCTGCCATTTCTGGTTTCAGCCCATTCATCTTCGTTTTCATGCTGAGCTGTGTTTTATATTGCTTGGCAGTCAGTGGAAGCAAGACTAGACGGATGAGAAATGTCATCATAATGATACTTAAACCATAGTTACCATTAAATATATCAGCATTGAATTCAAGCATTTTTGTCATGGGGTTAACCAATGCTGTATGAAATGGGCCGCTCGTTGCTGCAGAGCATCCTGTCAAAAGGGTCGTAGCTAAAAATAGGACGGTAATTAGTAACATGCTTTTCTTCTTCAAAATAATTCCTCCTCGAATTGTAAGTGGTTAAACAACAATAAGGAGGCTTGGTTCATCTGAATCATCGAGTGAATCCTTTTGCTTTTGCCGGATAAATGTGAAAAAGCGCTGTGCACCCCGCCAGTCAAAAATGCTGCATGCTTGAACAGGGGATTTACCTTTATCTGAGTGAATCGAAGCTTGATGTTTATCATTCAAAAGCGATTGCTTTTTATTTAAGAAGTAAAACGCAGCCAGTGGAAAGACAAAGGTCAATAAGTAACCTGCCCATACCGCATGACGAACGGTCTGATAATCGAATTCTAATAATAATTCCCACATAGGAATCCCTCGTTTTTTCTAAGATAAAAAAATTTAGTTCAAGCTGGCCTCCACGTTGATTTAGGGGCCAGGAATGACTATCTTGATTTAATGAGTTTAAATCATTAAGAACACTATATCAAATTTTAGTGCATGAAAGCTAAAAAATATAGGGTTATTTTCAAAAAATACACAGGGAATATTTTCTGGAATATTAATTTGACATTAAACGTCTTGCAGAATCCAGATCGTGAATGTAATTCGAGCGAGATTGCACAAATGGACATTCGTCTACATATGGATAAAAGGAAGTTCAAATATGAGGTGAAGAAGTATAAACCGACCGATACAATCGACCAAAATAACGGTACCGAAAACTCCGTGGCAGGTAAAAGATGGAGACGAAGCCACCAGCGATGGGCCTATTATGGAACGGACGCGCATGAAATACCATCATTTCAATGTTTTAAAAAACCAATCCGTATGAGGGATTGGTTTTTTATTTAGGCTCTTTTCGTAAAGATTGTTGTTTTTAAAACGAAACTATTTAAGGTTGATTGGAGCGGAAGTGCGAGACTCCTGCGAGAGCAGCGGGACAGGTGAGACCCCACAGGCGTTTACGCCGAGGAGGCTCACCGCCCGCACCAAGGAAAGCGAGCATCTGGAGGGAAATCAACCACAACTCACTACCTGGTAAATAGCAACAAAGTATGTGAAAACAGCCTTTATTTTTTAATTCATTCAAAGTTTCAATCCAAAAAATAATCAGGAAAATCGGAGATGATACCATCTAACTTCATCTTTTTGAACATGTGTATTTGTTTTTTATTGTTGACGGTCCATGTATACACTTTCATCCCGTGCTCCTGGATGCGCATTTGCAGCTTAGGACTCATAATCGTTTGCTTTGGATTCAAAAATGATGCAAACTCTGCAATCTCTTTTAATTTTTGGTCATTAATTCGCCGTTTTATCAAAACGCCCACTTGTATGTCCGGCATTAGCTGATGAAACCTTTTCATGGATTCCAAATCGAACGAATGAACCATAACCCTATTATTCCCTGATGAATATTCTTGGATCTTTCCTAATTCTTCAGCAAGTTTCTTTTCAATGCCAGGATAAGAAGATGGATGTTTTATTTCGATTAAGATTCCAACTTCAGACCCGAAATTCTCCAATACCTCACTAAGTAAGGGGATCCTTTCGTTTTTATAACGAGCATGATACCAGCTCCCTGCATCCAATTCCTTTAATTCGGCCGCCGTGTAATCACGGAGGTTTCCTTTGCCGCTTGTGGTTCGATCCAGTGTGGGATCATGATGAACCACAATTACACCATCTTTACTAAGATGAATATCCACTTCCAGGAAATCAGCTCCCAATTCAATTGCTTTATTAAAAGATGCCATTGTATTCTCGGGGCAATATCCAGATGCACCGCGATGTCCTATCTTAAGGGGGGAATGCTGCATAATGAAGTTCCCAGGGAATTCACTCTTTGTTCTTTTAGAGTAGAGGACGAACAAAACAAGTACAAGTATGGTAACCGAGATAATAAGTAAAAATGCAATCACCGTTCACACTCCTTTTAGACACATTAATAATAAAAATCTTCGTTATCCTTTACCTTAACTTAAATAAAATAAAAGAAATTTGCAATTTGACAGCTTCATTTCATAATTTTATTTGTTAAATAGGAAAAAAACATATTTAACACAATCCAGACTTAAGAGGATTTATTGGAAAGGCATGGAATACTTATAATTTAAGTATCAATAAAGGGGGAAAGCTGATGGAATTGCAGGTGAAACCGAAGTCTAAAAAGTGGAAGGGGAATTTTGGTTTATTTTTTTCCCTGCCCATTATTTCATGGGCCTTATACGATTTTGCCAATACGATTTTTTCTTCTAATATCAATACGATTTTCTTTCCATTTTTCCTCCAGGAACAGATAGGGGAAAATGCTGTCCTAGATCAGATTGCCAGTACCTTCATCTCCTACGCAAATGCGATTGCCAGTTTGTTTCTTGTTTTGTTTTCCCCGCTGTTCGGGGTCATGATCGATAGAACGGGAAAAATGAAAAAATACATTATGATTTTCACACTCATTTCTGTTGCAAGTACATTTTTAATGGGGATTTTTGGAGGGATTTCATTCGATGGAAAGTTTCTTGGCATCCCAATTTCCTTAGCGATCGTCATTCTTTTATTTGTAATCGCTAAGTTTTTCTATCATTCAAGTCTTGTTTTCTATGATACGATGATGAGTGATCTAGGCACGAAAAAGCAATTGCCGCTTATATCAGGCTTTGGAGTGGCGGTAGGCTACCTTGGAACGTTAGTGGGATTGTCGATCTATCCATTCATAAGTAAAGGGAGTTCACATGAAGCCTTTATGCCTACGTCCATTTTATTTCTGGTTTTTTCGCTTCCCTTATTCTTTTTTTTAAAAGAGACCCCAAAACAGCAAAAAGCCAAACAACCTTTTTTATCCGGTTATAAGGAAATTAAATCAACATTCAAAGAGATGCAATCCTATCGATCCGTTTTTACATTCATGATTGCTTATTTCTTTTTAAACGATGCAATTGCGACCACTATTGGCATGATGGCCGTATATGCCAAGACTGTTGTCGGATTTTCTTCAAGCGGGTTCATTTTGCTTTACTTGGTATCGACAGTATCGAGTATTGCCGGATCGTTTCTGTTTGGATACATCACACAGTCGAAGGGATCGCGGATAGCTGTGACATATGTGGGAATTCTGCTCTTGGTCGCTTTATTTATTGCGGTCTTTGCCCAAACCGCTCTTTGGTTCTGGATTGCAGGAAGTATGTTCGGCATTTCGCTGGGGTCGATGTGGGTTACATCACGGACATATATAATTGAATTGACCCCGGATGAGAAGAGGGGCCAATTTTTTGGGCTATTTGCATTCTCTGGAAAAGTATCTTCAATAATCGGTCCGCTTTTATATGGAACGATTACGTTGGTTTTCCATGACCTCGGTACATTGGCGAGCCGGATGGCATTAGGGTCACTGATTATCATGGCGGTAATTGGTCTGGGCTTTCTTTTGAAAATGAAGGGTTTGGAAGAAGTGAAATAAGGAAAAGGGAATGGAGCAAGGCCCATTCCCTTCCTAATCTTTATACCAAAATCAAGGTGACATCAATGTTCCCACGAGTTGCTTTTGAATAGGGGCAGGTCATGTGGGCTTTTTTGACAAAGTCTTCGGCTTCTGCTCTGCTTAAGTCAGGAATTGAAACATCCAACCTTACAGCCAATTTAAAGCCACCGTCTTCCTCATCTTTACCGATCGTGACATTTGCCGTCACGGAAGTATCGACTTTTTGCTTTTCTTTTTGCAGAACAAGATTCAAGGCACTGTCAAAACACGCAGCATAACCGGCTGCAAATAATTGTTCAGGGTTTGTAGCTCTTTCACCGGAACCACCCAATTCCTTAGGTGACCTCACATCAAAATCCAGAATTCCATCCTCTGACTTAACATGTCCTTCACGACCGCCGTGTACGGTAACAGTAGCTGTATATAATGGTTTCAATAAAAACAACTCCTTTGTATATTCTTACTATCATTAGTTCCCGCCTTTAAGTCTTATTAAACAAAATAAAGGGGGTTTATAGGAGTGCATTGCTTGAATTTTGGTTATTAATTGGTTTTAAATTGGAAGAAATTGTTTTATAATGAACTGTATTAGAAGGTGTAATACACCCAATGTTCAAGGAGGGTTGATGATGTTTGAGTTGGATGTACAAAGCAGAAAGCCGATATATGAGCAATTGATGGATAAGTTTAAGGAACTAATGATCAATGAAGTTTTACAGGCACATAATCAGCTCCCATCCATTCGAATATTGGCTCAGGAATTGACCATCAATCCAAATACAATCCAAAAAGCATACAAGCAGCTTGAATTCGACGGGTATATTTATACTTTACCAGGAAAAGGGAATTTTGTGGCACCTCCTAAATCTTTGAAAAATTCATTTAATGAAGAAAAGATCAGAAATGAGCTTGCAAAGGTTCTCGCTGAAGCTCTGTATATCGGGATAGATAAACATGAAATTTATAGATTAGTAAAAGAAATCAGTCCATTGGCAAAGGGGGGAGATTCATGATTGAAATAAAACAGGTGAGTAAATTATATGAGGGAAAAGAAGCAATCAAGAACGTCACCTTGGTCATACAAAAAGGCTCCATTTTCGGGTTATTAGGTTCCAATGGAGCGGGGAAAACGACTCTATTAAAAATGCTTTCAGGCAATCTGATACAGGATTCCGGTGAAGTCTTTATTGATCGATCATTTGTGTTTGAAAACCGTGAAGTGAAAAATCGTTGTTTCTTCCTCCCTGATACGCCATATTTCCTGGCTAACTATACGATCATGCAAATGGCAGGTTTTTATAGCCATATTTATAGTGATTGGAATCAAGAACGTTTTTACCAATTACAGGAAGTTTTCTCGATGCCTTTCCAATATAAAATACATAAACTATCAAAGGGTATGCAGAGACAGGTTGCTTTTTGGCTAGCACTCTCGACGATGCCGGAAGTTCTCATCCTAGATGAACCGTTTGATGGGTTAGATCCGGTCATGCGTAAAATTGTGAGACAGTTGTTGATTCAGGATGTCTCGGAAAGGGATATGACGGTATTAATATCGTCTCATAATCTCCGGGAAATTGAAGATCTAGCTGACCATGTAGGGATATTGCATAAGGGAGAGCTTGTTATCCAAAAGGATCTGGACGACTTAAAAGCAGATGTACATAAAGTGCAAATTGCCTTTAAACATAAAATCCCCCATGGTTTATACCGTGGAATTCAAATTCTTAACAAGGAAAGGCGCGGCAGTGTGATCGTTTGCATTGTTAAAGGTGCAGAATCCGTGATTAAATCGCACTTTAATCAATTTCAGCCTGAAATATTCGATATTCTCCCCCTTACTCTAGAGGAGATATTCATTTATGAAATGGGGGATATAGGTTATGTCATCCAGAATAACCTGGTTTAATCAAGAATTGATTATCTATATTTTCAGAAGCACTGGCTGGATTGGCTTCCTATACTTCGTCGGCCTAATATTTGCACTGCCACTGGAAATGTTAACGATTATTTTGAATGAGAATAATGAATATGTTGAGTTCGAAAACCTTTTTTCCAGTCAGCAGATGATTCAATATGTCTTGGTCATCGTTATTCCAGTATTATTTGCCATCTTCCTCTTTCGGTTTTTACAGATGAAACAAGCTTCCGATTTTATTCATAGTTTACCGATTACTAGACGAAACATCTTTTTTCATATGATTGGGACGGGAATGGGCTTCATAGTTTTGCCTATTTTACTTACAGGCTCAATCTTGATATTATTCCACTCTGCAATAGACATAGAAAGGCTTTATACCATTCCGGATATTTGGTCCTGGATGGGGATTACATTTATTTTGGAAGCTTTGATCTTTTCTGTTGCCGTTTTAATTGGAATGGTGACGGGATTATCGGCCTTGCAAGGCTTGCTGACATATATTTTTCTAGCTTTGCCGGTGGGATTGTTTGTCTTGTTTGCAGCCAATGTGAAGTTTTTGATAGCAGGATTTTCTGCAGATTATTATCTTAGTGCCAATATGAATGCCATTTCACCCTTATTAGCTGCAACGGAGATGGAAAAAATCACTTTTTTCTCAGTTGATATATTAATCTACAGTATATTGACCCTTCTTTTTCTGCTTAGTTCTCTTTTTCTATATGAGAGGAGGAAGCTGGAGCATGTATCGCAGGCATTTGTTTTCCCTAAGATAAAGCCATTATTTAAATTCGGACTGACTCTATGCATGATGCTGCTGACAGGGCTTTATTTTAGCGGAACGACAGGCAAACCAGGCTGGATTTTCTTCGGATATATCGTTGGTTCTTTGCTTGGATATTATTTAGGGGAAATCGTCCTGCAAAAGACTTGGCGAATACGGCTCAACCTGAAAGGTTATACAGCATTCACAGTGTTTATTATTGTTCTGGCGCTTATTTTAAAAATAGACCCCATTCAATATATGTCCAAGATTCCTGATGAAAAGATGATTAACCAAATATATATTGGCGATGCTCCTTTATTTTTTGATGATGACACGTTGGATCATGCACCCACTTATCTTAAAGAGAAGGAAAATAAAGAAGCGATCAGGTTATTGCATCAGCAAATTATCGAAAAGGGAAAAAAAGTTTCAATTGGTGAATTGGATGATGGAAAATCCATATTTCTGATGTATGAACTCAAGAATGGAAGACGGTTAGCGAGGGAGTATCATTTGCAAAACTATGACTTATACCTTCCGCTTTTGGCGAAAATTTATGAATCGAGTGAATATAAAAAAACGGTTAATGAGTTATTGAATGTTTCCGCTGAAGACGTTTCTAAAATCAAGATAACGGCGAGCGGACAAGTGGAAAAATCAGTAACGATTACAGATGGTCAACAGCTGGACGAAGCAGTGCAGGCTTTGTCGGAGGACCTGAATAATCAGTCGTTCACCCAAATGACATCCTCATTTGGTGAATATGCTTCCATTGACATTCTTTTGAATAATAATAAAATCATTTATCTGAATTGGGACTCTTCTTATACTCAGTTTTCAAAATGGATGGAAAATTCCGGACAAGCGGAAGAAGCGCGGTTAATGGCTGATGATATCTCTTATATTCTGGTTGCAAAGACGGATCCGAAAATTTATAATTCGAATTCTGAAAGTAAGCTTGTACAACAGATTGAACAAAAGCCGAATCGCATGAAAATTAACACGTCTCCGGAAATCGATTTGGCCATTGATAATGCCCAAATCGATTGGGGCGGAGAGTATTCAGCTGCCTTTTATTATAAAGATAGCAGAGATGTGGATATCAAGAGTTTTTCTGGCGAACATGTTCCCGGCTTTATTTTAGATCATTTTAACGAATGAGTGACAAGGTGAACAAAGATATGCCGCCTGTACACTGTGAATGAAAGGAATAAAATATAAAAGGATGCCGCCCTACTACGGGCGGCATCCTTTTGCAATGCATAAGACTTATTTTTGTGTTACTTTACTTTAAAGTTTTACGACGTTTTTAGCCTGAGGTCCGCGGTTTCCTTCTTCGATCTCGAACTCAACCTCTTGACCTTCATCAAGGCTCTTGAAACCCTCTCCCTGAATGGCGGAAAAATGTACGAATACATCATCTTCATTTGGTACTTCGATAAATCCAAATCCTTTGTCGCTATTGAACCATTTTACCTTACCTGTTACTGTCATTCTATGAATCCTCCTAAAAAGTTAAAAAATATTAATGGTGATGATTTTACCTGGATGGGAAAATCAATTCACACATTATCAAGCATCCACATTCAAGTTAAAGTATCATACGAAGATGCTTGATAATGTGTGAAAGCCTAAAGTAAAAATTAACTCACTAACCTCTGGAGCAATTTCCAGTTTTTTAGTATATACCCACCTTTATAAAGGATAAAACAAATGGAAGTAATTTATACATTGTGAATTGGGAAAAATACTATTAGGGAGGTTATATAAAGGGAAGTATAACGGTATTGTCGTGCAGAATTCTCCTGGTTTGAAATTTGACGGGAATGCCATGTCCCAAAAGGAAAAGCCTTTATGGTTGAAATTAAAATAATCGGGTATAGGATAAGGAAGAAAGGACTGATGGATAAATGAAGAAATTATTAAAAAGGGCCCTCATATTTGCTGCTCCCATCATATTCAAAGAAGTAAAGAAACGATGGAAAAACAAACGGAATCAAAAAGCGATGAAAACAGCAAGGTAAGTTGGAAAAACAATGAAATAATGAACGATAATCATAAGAATTCGGGTAAGGGGCGCTGATTAAGCGTCTTTTGTTTTGCTATCTGAACAAATCCTTTTATAGTGTTCCATTCACCTCTACATCTTTCCTTCATATCGTGTTAAAATAGTAAGGTTGATTGAAATGAATGCCGAGTAGCCAAGGCTTAAGCCTTATGATATATTGCTTCTTACATATATTGTGTATGATCAGGATCTTTGCTGCATACAAAGAAAGGTTGCCATTCCAATGTAAAAATTACGATAAATCCCCTATATATTTTTTATTGATGACTCCAATAATGAAAGGAACATTTTATGACTACATTAAAAGACGAGGTTCACTCTCGAAGGACCTTCGCAATCATCTCTCACCCGGATGCCGGGAAAACGACTTTAACAGAAAAATTATTGCTGTTTGGTGGTGCGATTCGTGATGCCGGAACAGTTAAAGCAAGAAAAACAGGGAAATATGCTACAAGTGACTGGATGGAGATAGAGAAGCAACGGGGAATTTCCGTTACATCCTCGGTCATGCAATTTGATTATGATGATTTCCGTGTTAATATTCTCGATACACCAGGTCACCAAGATTTCAGTGAAGACACATATCGTACACTGATGGCTGTTGATAGCGCCGTGATGATCATCGACTCGGCAAAAGGGATCGAGGATCAGACGGTTAAATTATTCAAAGTATGTCGGATGAGGGGTATCCCGATTTTCACTTTTATCAATAAAATGGACCGACAAGGTAAAATGCCGCTCGAATTGCTTGCCGAACTTGAAGAGGTATTGGGGATTGAAACATACCCGATGAACTGGCCGATTGGAATGGGAAAAGACTTCGTGGGTATTTACGATAGGTTCAATAATCGGATTGAACAATTCAAAACTGAAGGGGATGAGCGTTTCCTTCCGTTGAATGACGAAGGTGAACTCGAAGTGGATCATAAACTTAAGGATTCCCAGTTATATGAGCAAACTTTGGAAGAAATCATGCTGTTGACGGAAGCGGGTAACCAATTCTCTGAAGAAAACATTGCGAATGGAAAACTTAGTCCCGTATTTTTCGGAAGTGCTTTAACGACATTCGGTGTTCAGACGTTTTTGGATGCCTATCTGAAATTTGCACCAGCCCCACAAGCACGGATGACAACATCAGGTGAAATGAGTCCTGTCAGTAATGATTTTTCCGGCTTCATTTTCAAGATACAGGCGAATATGAATCCGAAACACCGTGATCGGATTGCTTTCCTTCGTATCTGCTCCGGTAAATTCGAGCGTGGAATGAGTGTCAACTTGAGCAGGACAGGGAAACCAATCAACCTTTCTTCATCTACTCAATTCATGGCAGATGATCGGAACACCGTAAACGAAGCCGTAAGCGGGGATATCATCGGTTTATATGATACCGGGAACTACCAAATCGGCGATACGATTACAACAAGCAAAGACATGTTCCAGTTTGAAAGGCTACCGCAGTTTACACCGGAACTATTCATGAGGGTAACAGMTAAAAACGTCATGAAACAGAAACATTTCCATAAAGGAATTAACCAACTTGTACAAGAAGGGGCAATTCAGCTCTTCAAAACGGTTCGGATGGAAGAATACCTGCTTGGTGCGGTTGGGCAACTTCAATTTGAAGTATTCGAGCATCGAATGAGGAATGAGTACAATGTTGAAGTCGTGATGGAGCGCATGGGCAGTAAGATCACACGTTGGGCTGAAGATGAAAAGCTGGATGAAAATCTTCATAGCACAAGAAGCATTCTTGTTAAAGACCGGTTTGATAAATATGCATTTTTATTTGAAAACGAATTTGCACTTCGTTGGTTCCAAGATAAAAATCCTGACGTGGAATTATATAATCCAATGGATTTGAAATAATGGAGAGGCCCGTGTAATATACACGGGTTTTTTCATTATCTGGAGCATTGTTTAAATATCGAAAGGTTTTTTTGATAGTAACTTAAACATGTTTCCGGGGCTATATTTACCTGTTATTATGTGAAATTACCTATAGAGCGAATTTATGGAGGAACTTCATAATCAATCAGGCTTCGACTTAACTTGATACATTGGAACAGAAATCCCTGACATTTGGGTTGTATATCATTTTAATCAATAGTTTAACTGGAAAACATCTGATAGTGGAGGTTGTTCAGCTTGTAGAATAAGGTCCCTTTTAGGGTCTAAATCTGCAAGCTTTTTTTGTGTAATCAAAAAAAAACAGATTCCAGATAAAAGTTATATAAACAATAAAGACTGATGTTATATATACATAAGTAGGATTTGCATGTATTTTCGATTTATAGGTTTCAATTGCCCCGTCTACATCCGCACTGATGTCTACAATTACTAATCTTTTTTCATAATCATTAACATATCTCTAGTAATTAAATGACCTTTTCTATGTTTAGGCCATTTTACACAATTGATGACTAAGTCTAAACCTTGAGTACTGTCTTAATACATTGTTGATTTGAAATCTGTTGAAAATGCGGGTATTTTAATCATTACCCCCTGTTTTAAACATGTCGACTTTAGATAAACGGAAACAGGGAGATAGAAGATGTTAGACAGCTGAATTTTTGAAAATTAAATAGTAACTAATTGGAAAGGTTAAAAGAAAAGCGCAGTAACTTTTAGCATGGTAAGAATTGCTGGGATATTCCGCGAAACTTCTTATAACTGCATAATGCTAATAGAAAATTTGTGGCTTTAACCCTGGTGCAGGAGGAGAATAGCAAAAATAACTTATATTGAACTACCGAGGTATGCATTTATATCCAAGTACGAAGGTATAGTCGGTTTTATCATTGGAGTATTTTTAAGGATACGATTGGCAAATGGTTAGGTTAATTGAATTAAATCAATTGGCTACCTTTTTGGAACTTGATAAAGTACCGAATAATTGTGTGATGTAGGCAAAATGAACATACTTAACATAAAAAGTATCTTCCTTAAAGTTAATAGAGTTTTTAGACCAAAGAGGTGTGTAGCAGTGAAAAAAGGGAAATGGAGTCTACAGTTTACTATTATGATACTGGTGTGTGGAGTAGTAGCCCTATCATTATTTATTACAGATATTCTTATTAGCCAAACAGTAGCGGATACAATAGAGAAGAGCCAGACTGAAAAAGCAGTAAACGTAGCACGCATGGCAGCACAAACGCCGCTTGTAATCGAAGCGTTAAGTGGAAGTGGGAACAATCAGGAAGTTCAGCAATTTGCCAATAGGATAAAAAAATCGACAGATGTAGAATTTGTAGTAATAATCGATAATAATGGAATCCGGAAAACTCACCCCGATCCAAGTAAAATAGGAAAAAAATTTGTTGGGGGGGATGAGAAAGATGTATTACGAGGTAGAGAGCACATATCTATTTCCAAAGGAACTTTAGGCAGGTCATTGCGTTCTTTCACCCCTGTTTATGATTCAGAGGATAATCAAATTGGAGCCGTGGTGGTCGGTATTTCTCTTCAAAAAGTTAATGATGCTGTTTTAAAAAGCCGTTTTAATATTTATGTGGGAACCGTTTTTGGAATATTAACCGGAATTGCCGGGGCAATCCTTTTGGCAAGGTATATTAAGAAAATATTATTTGGGCTGGAACCTTTTGCTATTGCAAAGGTTTTAAAAGAGCGAAACGCCATTTTACAATCAGTTCGGGAGGGAATTATAGCGGTAGATCAGAGTTCAACCATTACTCTCATAAACAAAGCAGCTTTAAAGATATTTAAAAAAGCGGGCATTAATGAAAATCCAACGGGTAAAAAGGTAACTGGTTACATGCCTGGCTCAAACCTGGATAGAATCCTGGAGACCGGCAAGGCCGAATTGGATAAAGAGCAGGATTTAAACGATAGTGTCTTACTAGTGAATAGGGTGCCAGTATTTGTAAAGGATGAAATCGTGGGTGCCGTGGCTACATTTCGTGATAAAACAGAAATACATCTGCTGGCGGAGCAGCTTACTGGAGTCCGTTTATATGCTGAATCTTTAAGGGCCCAGTCGCACGAATTCATGAACAAACTTCATGTAATACTTGGTATGGTGCATATGCATTATTATGATCAGCTTGCAGCATATATTAGTGATCTTGTTGACCACAGAGAGAACGAGATTGGCTTTATTACCAAAACCGTTAAAGATCCAGTACTAGCCGGTTTTTTAATTGGAAAACTAAGTTATGCCAGGGAAGCAGGTGCTAAGCTGGCATTATCCTCTGACTTTCAATTGCCAGAACCAGAAAATGCATCTATTACTCATGAGCTAATTACGATAATAGGAAATTTGATTGACAATGCTATAGAAGCAGTGGAAAAAAGGCCCGTTAAACGAATTGAATTAAAGTTTGATTATGCAGATGATATTTTAACTATTGAAGTTCATGATACTGGACAGGGAATATCTGATGCCAATCTTAATCATATCCTTCTAAAAGGATTTACAACAAAAGGAGATGACAGGGGGATTGGTTTATATTTGGTTAAGGCAAGCCTGGATAAGCTAGGTGGAGATCTCGATATTAGGTCAAAAGAAGGTCAAGAAACAACGTTTGTGGTTTATATACCATACAAAAGCAAGGATGATGTAGGATGATTAAGGTAATGATCGTAGAAGATGACCCGATGGTTGCTGAGTTCAATAAGCGCTATTTGAATCAAGTCGATGGCTACGAATTAGCTGCTGTCTGTTCCTCAGTGGATCAAGCTCTGAATGTATTGGAAAATCAAAGAATAGGGTTAGTTCTATTAGACATTTTCATGCCTGGGAAAAATGGACTCGATTTACTCTCACAAATTCGAGAAAGTGAAAAAGAAATAGATGTTATTGTCATTTCTGCTGCGTCGGACATTGAGAGGATTCAGAAAGCATTGAGACTAGGTGCTGTTGATTATTTAATTAAGCCGTTTGAATTTGAACGTTTTAACGCGGCCTTATCAGCATATCGGAACAAATCAGCTTTTATTCAAGATAAAAATATGCTAAATCAAGAAGAATTAGATTATCGAATATTGCATCAAGAAGAAAATCATTTACCAGAGGAATTACCGAAAGGATTAGCTCAAGATACCTTAAAGATTATATGGAATGTGATACGGGTATTTAAAAATGCTCCCTTTTCAACAGAGGAAGTCGTAAATGTGGCGGGTATATCCAGKGTATCAGTAAGGAAATATTTAAAATTCATGAAGGATATCGGGGTCCTTGATGTTAAGGTAATCTATGGAACGATAGGCCGACCAGTCTCCCAACACAAATTTAATGATGACAAGAGCCATATTATTCAACGTTATCTGTAAGTAGCCAAATGGCTGCTTACTTTTTTTAATTACATAATACTAAAAATAGTTAAATAAGCTAGTGTCCCCCGTAAATGACTACTAAGATATACACTGGCGATTGAGTTATGTATAAATTTTTCATAGGATTAAACAAATAAGCAGTAATGAGGAAATATTTATGTTTTTATGTGCTGTATATTTATTTTCCTTTTTACAGTTTTCTTTTAGTAATTACACTTCCACAGGGAAGAATATACTCTATTGCCTGGTAATGATCATTTGTAAATATACATTTTTAGGAAGAGGGTACGTCTATGACAGCTTATGATAAGACAAAAAAGGGCTTGGAAACAACTTTAAGAGGAAAAGGTATTCTGTCAAACCCTTTTATTAATAAAGGGGTTGCTTTCACTAAGGAAGAAAGAAATGAACTAGGATTGGTAGGTTTGCTGCCATCCCAGGTGCTTACTCTTGAGGAACAAGTAAAAAGAGCTTATGTACAATTTTCCACTCAACCTAGCGATATTCGGAAGAATGGAATGTTATATGATTTGTTTAATAGGAATGTGGTACTGTTTTACCGCCTACTTAAAGACCATCTAAGTGAAATACTTCCAATCATTTACACACCTACTGTAGGAGAGGCCATTCAACAGTACTCCCAAGAATATCACCGTCCAGGAGGTCTATACCTATCTATAGATAATATGGAGGGAATGGAAGATGCATTTAAAAACCTGGACCTTTCATCTGATGATATCGATTTAATAGTTGTTACAGATTCTGAAAGTATTCTTGGAATCGGAGATCAGGGAGTTGGTGGAATTAACATAGCCATTGGCAAATTGGCAGTCTACACTGCAGCTGCGGGAATTGATCCAAGCAGGGTGCTACCTATTGTCCTGGATGTTGGGACTGACAACGAAAGCCTGATTAGTGATCCACTGTATATTGGTAACAGGTTTGGGCGTGTTCGCGGTGATGAATACACCGAATTCATTGATTTATTTGTTAAAAATTCTCAAGCCTTCTTCCCAAGGGTATTACTTCACTGGGAAGACTTTGGAAATATAAATGCACGAAATATAATCGATAATTATGGTGAAAAGATTCTCACTTTTAATGATGATATACAAGGTACAGGTGCAGTAACACTAGCCGCCGTAAAGTCTGCATTACAAGTAACTGGTGTTCCTTTAAAGGAACAAAGAGTTGTTGTTTTTGGTCCAGGTGCAGCAGGAATCGGTAATGCTGATCAGATGGTTGAAGCCATGATTCTTGATGGCATTTCAAGAGAAGAGGCATATGGTAACTTTTGGGCTGTCGATTATCGTGGATTGTTGATAGATGACATTCCGGATGTTTTGAAATTCCAAAAGCCGTATTGCCGGAAAGCTGAAGGAGTTGAGGAATGGGCTCGGAATGAAGTCGGAATTATCCCATTATTAGAGGTAATAAAAAAGGTTAAACCAACCATCTTAATCGGTACTTCTGGTCAAACAGGAGCTTTCTCAGAAGAAGTTGTAAAAGAAATGGCAAAGCACGTGGAACATCCTATTATTATGCCGATGTCAAATCCGACTCCCTTAGCGGAAGCTGTTCCTGAAGACCTTATAAAGTGGACTCAAGGTAAAGCCTTAATAGCGACAGGAAGCCCGTTTGATGATGTTGACTATAATGGTGTGATTTATACAATCGGACAATCTAATAATGCATATATTTTTCCAGGACTTGGACTTGGTGCAATTGTCGCAGAAGCAACAATAATCTCTAAGGGCATGCTTGCAGCAGCATCATCTGCTGTTTCAAGATTATCGGATAGCAGTAAGCATGGTGCTTCTTTACTCCCTTCAATCAAACAATTGCAAGAGGTTTCTAAATCTGTAGCCATCGAAGTGGCAAAGACAGCCATTGAAGAAGGAGTTGCGAAAGCGGATATAACAGATATTGAAAAAGCAATTACAGAATACATGTGGAAGCCGGAGTACAAAACCATTCATGGGAAATAAATCCGGGATTATTTTGTTGTCTCAAAAGAAAGGGGATCCGTTTTAGGGGATCTCCGTATAAGTCAGTCAAAGTAGAATCTTTTAAATAGGACAATTTTTTGGAAAGAGAAGTGCATCTCGAGTGAATATTGGGAATATATTTTTAACATTAATACCAATCTTTTTTACAATTATTATTGGTTATTTGGGTGGCTATTTTAAAATTTTTAATTCAGAATCATCCAAAGGGCTTAATACGTTAGTTACAAAATTTGCATTACCTGCACACTTATTCATTGGGATCACGACAACCTCAAAACAAACCTTAATTAATCAATGGTCATTTTTCTTAACTATGACCATAGGTGTTATTGGCTTTTACATTATCCTTTTAATAGTGGCTCGTTTGGTGTTTAAATACGATTTAACTAAAGCATCTATGTTCTCATTAAACGCAACTCAGCCAGCCTTTGCTTTTATGGGGATATCTGTATTAGGCAGTTTGTTTGGGGCGCAAGAGATAGCTATACCTATTGCGATTACCGGTATTGTGGTGAATGCCCTTCTGGATCCATTAGCAACAATAGTTGGTACGGTCGGACAATCCAGATTGGGTAAATCTAAAGATGAAAAAACAAACATTCTAGGTATTGTTTTGCATGGTCTTAGCGAACCGCTTGCATGTATTCCCCTACTTGCTGTTGTATTAACACTATTAGGGTTCCAGGCACCGGATATCATAAAAAATGCGCTTGATCAAATTGGGTCAGTGACATCTGGGGTTGCATTATTTGCTGTTGGTGTAACCGTGGGTATCCGTAAGATTAGCCTACGACCAATTGCTTTTGGTATTTCCATTTTAAAAGTTGTGGCTATTCCATTATTTATGATTCTGGTTGCTCATCTAATTGGCCTTGATCATGCAGATACAATTAAAGCTATTTTGCTAGTATCATTTCCGGGATCTGCTGTAGCTGCAATGATTTCAACTAGATTTGATTCATTATCAACTGAAACAGCATCTTCATTTGTAATTAGTACCATTCTATCTTTAATTACATTACCTATCTATATTTCCTTGTTAATGTAGCCTTCTAAGTATCCATCCTTCTAGGATGGATACTTTTCAACAGAAGTTTGTGAAATACTGAACAAACTTATTATATAACATTAACCTTTTTTTGAAAAGAGTAGATGTTGGCTATTTTGTTTTAAAGGGATGGCGTTTGATTAAAGGTGTAAGCCTAGGAAAATGCGTCGCAAATATTATCGATTGTGAAAACTATCCACTTATAAAAAAGATTATAATAATAGGATTTGTGTAATTACATATTCGAATGCAGCAGTTGACCAAATCTAAAATCTAAATCTTCGGTGTACAGGAATCATTTTTTTACTTACAAAAAGTAGTTTGTACACAATAATAATTTTTATTAATTGGTAAATTAAAAACCAAATTATATGATGATCAGGAACGGTTTGCAGTTCATTTAGGTGGGACTACGACATAACTGAAAGAATTGTAGGGACATGATTAAGATAGGGCCTTATTTGGGGCTAAGCAAAGAAGAGGACTTATATCTTAGGGAATATTTAGCTGAACCTATACGAATCGAAGTATGGGTTTTTGTTTTGTGATAAAAAGGAATGAAGAATCGAATTCTACTAAAATAGATTATTATTCCTTTGACAATCGCCCGAAACTCCTTTATATTTAGCTAGTACTTTAGTGCTTAAAAGCGTTTCAGTAATTGTAGGGAGTGAAAAGTCCTATCCTTACCTTAGAGAATATACAAAATGAAAGCGGGGAAATACATTATGCGTCTTGAAGATGCAAAGCTAAAACTCTCCTTACCTGAAGCAATTGGGGTTTTGGCCGTTCTATTATTAATTATTGCAACTGGTATCATACATTATGGACTTGCCCCCCATATTCCAATTATAGCGGCAATCCTATTTCTATTTGTTTATGGAAAGATCAAGAAGCTGCCATTTTCAATTATGGAGGCGGCTATCGTCAAAGGTGCAGTTTCTGGTATGGGAGCTATCTATATATTCTTTTTCATTGGAATGCTGATTTCAATCTGGATGGCAAGCGGGACGATCCCTACCATCATGTACTATGGTTTTGACTGGATTTCCGGTGAATATTTCTATGCGGTCACATTTTTGGTGTGTTCGCTACTTGGGCTCTGTATCGGGAGTTCACTTACAACAGCAGCCACAATCGGCGTTGCTTTCATAGGCATGGCGTCGGCGATGGATTTTTCGTTGGCGATCACAGCCGGTGCAATCATTTCCGGTGCATTTCTTGGGGATAAAATGTCTCCATTATCCGACTCGACCAACCTTGCTTCGGGAACGGTTGGAGTACCATTATTTGAACATATCAAAAATATGCTTTGGACAACGATTCCAGGTTTTTTAATATCACTTATTCTCTTCTACTTCCTTTCACCTAATGTCAAACTGGCTCGCGTTGAGGAAATTGAAGCCATGACGAAAGCCCTGGAGATGGAAACGAACATAAGCATATGGAGTTTGATTCCGTTTGCCATCGTTCTAGTCATGGCTTTGAAAAAGGTGTCAGCCATTCCGACATTGTCGGCAGGAATCATTTCGGCAGCTATCATCGCTTTCATTCAAACTCCTAATTTGACGGTTGCAAAACTAGCAGATATTTTATACGGCGGATTTGTACTCAAGAGTGGAATGGAACAACTGGACTCA
The DNA here is from genome assembly GCF_056402395.1 of Peribacillus sp. P4_B1. NCBI lineage: Bacteria > Bacillati > Bacillota > Bacilli > Caryophanales > Bacillaceae > Peribacillus > Peribacillus sp. P4_B1. The sequence continues at coordinate 10,092 of NZ_JBFUHM010000006.1, read as the reverse complement.
ATCCTATCGAGGGGCGGCATTGAAAGTATGATGTTCTCCGTTTCGATGGTGTTGTTGGCATTGGCGATGGGCGGACTATTGTTTGAATTGGGAGTGATTCCTTCAATTTTAAATGCGGTCCAGGATTCACTGACGAGTGTAGCGAAAGTGATCTCCGCTACTGTATTTGCAGGAATCAGCGTGAATTTCCTAGTGGGTGAACAGTATTTGTCAGTTATACTGCCTGGGAAAGCCTTTCAGCAGAAATATGAAGATTTAGGCTTACACCCAAAAACTCTTACGAGGGTACTTGAAGATGCAGGAACAGTTGTTAATCCTCTGGTTCCTTGGGGTGTTTGCGGTGTATTCCTGACACAGGTATTGGGTGTTCCAACCCTTGAATATGCCCCATTTGCATTCTTTTGCTTACTTTGTCCTTTGCTTAGTTTGATTTCAGGCTTTACGAAAATCGGTATCCATTATAAATGAAAAAACAGGCGGTCGGTTTTGACTGCCTGTTTTTTTATGTGATATCCCATAACCAAAGATTGGAGAGAGGGTATGACTAAAAACCCCCTGACATGAACAGAAATGTCAGGGGGTGAAGGATTGGATCGTTTATTTTGAAGAAGCGATCTCATCTTTTGGGATGGACACGACTTTCTCTTTCTGTTCAAGTAAATTCATTCGCATTACGACATTTTGGTATATTCCCATTGACAGCATGAGCAGCAGTAAGGAAGATCCTCCATAGCTGATGAACGGAAGAGTGATACCAGTAATGGGAATTAGTCCAGTCGCACCGCCGATGTTGATACCAACTTGAATGCCAATCATGGATGAGATTCCGATCAATAATAGGCTTCCAAATGGATCTTTACATTTTGCTGAGAGTATAAACCCCCTAAGGACGATAAACCCAAGTGTCAATAGAACGAAGCCTACACCGAATATTCCAAGTTCTTCTGCAATGATGGAAATGATGAAATCCGTATGTGATTCGGGCAGGTACCCGTATTTTTGTACACTGTCACCAAGTCCCACGCCTGTAAGGCCTCCTGATCCTATCGCATACAAGGAATTCACGAGCTGATACCCATTTCCTCCCTCTTGACCAAAAGGATCTGCAAACCCGGTAAATCGAGACACTTTATTTTCAGAGAAAACGGATGAAAAATTTCCTGTCACGATTACTCCTAATGCAAATATTGTAACGAATATCGCAGTAATCAAAGAGAGTTTGGAAATACTCTTAAATGACATTCCGGATGAAAAGATCATCGTACTTGAAATTAGGAAAATGACGGCTGCCGTTCCGTAGTCAGGTTGAATCCCGATTAAAAAACAAATGAATACGAGAAAGAAAATCGGGGGGATGACGGCTTTATCAATGCTATTGATTCGATCCTGCCTTTTTCCGTATATGGCTGCCAGATAAATGATCATGACTAACTTGGAAAATTCCGCAGGTTGGACCGATTTTGTCCCTAACTTGAACCAGCTTGTGGCATTTCCTGCTGTATGGCCGAAAATAAATAGCAGCAAAAGGATACCGGCCATTCCAAACATCATAGACATCAAGAAAACTTTGTTTTTGTACATCTTATAAGGAAGAATCATCGTCACGATCATTGCCAGGAATGATATGACAAAGGCCGTTTTTTGTTTCTCGAAGAAGAAATCCATGGACTGGTGGTACCGAGCAACAGCAGTAATCATGCTCGAACTGTAAATCATCACTAAACCAAACAAACAGAGTAATACGACAGCGATGAAAATAGGGAAGTCGTATGCTTTAATTATTCTTTTCATTTGTGCGCTCACCTCAAATATGTATGCGCGAAAAAATCGCCTTCTTATATAGTAACGGAAAATCAGTTATATAGATAATAATTTTATTCGATAATATGAATTTATCCTCCCAAACCCCATATTAAACACTAAACCCGATAAACTTGACAGCTGCAATTCCCTTTGGTTTCCTATACATTAACTTCGATAGTTATCGTGAATTCTCCTTTTAATCGTGATTATTTTTACTATATATTCCATTTTGGTAGTGCTATTATGGCTAGGAGATTACTATTCAAGGTAAATTGGTGAGTGGAATTATTCGATGAACTTCAACAAAAAGTCACACACATATTTAATCTTGACGCGATATACGATTTAGCTATCCCTGAAAAAATTGACCGGCTTGTCAATGTCGTAGGTAAGGACCATGTAAACGAATTTGATAAAGGGGTAACTAATCTTAAGAGGTATACGTTTTTAGCACCCGTTATGTGGCAGGGAATCGGGAAGGGATTCTTTACGAGCATGAATTGCGCTTTCCGAAAAGCTTTAAGAATCATTATGAACGACAAAATTTGAGGCTGAATTACTTGACGAGGAGCTTAAAAAGAGATTCCTATTACGACAATCAGGCCCATGATTGTTAAGGGGCATTCCCAAACAGGGGAAACGATTAAATTCGATGGTCGCTATTTCAACCTCAATTTTCTTGATCCATATATTTCATCGGAGAGGGAAACGGTAGTGAACCTGGTTACAATCGATTATATTATACAGGCTACTTTATCTCCGGCATTATATAATGAAGGCAGGGAAAACCTATCATTTAACTGGTCCCAACCCAAGTAAGGCTAGAGAATTTTATGAACTTTTCGTTGATGAATTGTATAAGAAAAACCAAAAGGCCATATTCCAATGGACTAAGCCAAGCGCTTCTATCAAGGGTCCTATGAAGGCATATTCAGGACAAGAAGCCCCTTGATTACTTCACTTGGAAAGGACGTTTTGACAGTACTGCAGCCCAAAACGATTTAGATGCTTCTGGAATCATTTGTCCTGATTTCAGGGAAGTTGTTCCTGGTCAATTTTTATTTAAAACATAAAAATGATAAGGAGTACCAGATAAGAATTTGGTAAAGAAAGGGGAATAGTTATGGAAAAAATACAAGGCAAGTGGGATGTGTATTCCCCGGCAACAGGTGAGAAGATTGCGGAATTCGTTCCAACGCCACTGACCTCGATCCCTGATATATATAAGAAATCAAGATATGCGTTTCAAACGTGGTCAAGTCTTCCCATCAAAGAACGGCTGCTATATTTAAAACGGCTTCGCTTATTGATGGTTGAAAAAATGGATGAAATAGCTGAAGTTATTTCAAAAGATACGGGAAAAGTAAAAATTGAAGCGCTGGTTGCTGACATTATGCCCACCATTGATGCGATCAAGCATATCGAGAAACATGCAGTAAAAGCTCTTTCCGGACAGAGGGTGTCCACTCCACTCATGCTAACTGGGAAAAAATCCTATGTCCATTTTATGCCCCGTGGAACGGTTCTCGTCATTTCACCATGGAATTATCCGCTGCAGCTCTCCATGGTACCCATTCTAAATGCTCTAGCAGCAGGAAATACAGTCATCGCCAAGCCATCAGAGGTAACTCCTTTAGTTGGGCTGTGCATTGATAATCTGTTTCATGAAGCTGGTTTCCCAGAGGGAACTATACAGTTTGCGCATGGGGGGAAAGAATTGGGTGCGGCACTAACTGAGCAAAAACCAGATTATATATTTTTCACTGGATCTGTAAGGACCGGAAAAATGATCGGTGAGGTCGCAGCTAAACAACTTATCCCAACTACTCTTGAGCTTGGCGGGAAGGATCCGATGATTGTTCTGAGTGATGCTAACCTGGAACGGGCTGTGAACGGGGCTCTTTGGGGTGCTTTTACAAACAGCGGGCAAGTGTGTATGAGTGTCGAAAGGGTTTATGTAGAACGTTCCGTTTATAAGGAATTCCTAACGGTGCTTAAAGAAAAAGCGAAGTCCATGAGGCAGGGGATTCAATTAAACGATGATATCGGTTCAATGACTTTCCCAGCACAAGTTGATATTGTGGCTGGACACCTGGAGGACGCACTGAATAAAGGGGCCATAATTGAAACTGGAACCTCTCCGAAAGAGTGGAGAACGGGACAGACCCACTTCATCCCGCCGACGATTCTGTCCAATGTCGACCATTCCATGAAAATCATGAAAGAAGAAACGTTCGGACCCGTGTTGCCTGTTGTGCCTTTTGATACGGAGGAACAAGTGATTGCCCTTGCAAATGAAAGTGAATATGGACTCAATTCGAGCGTATGGACGATGGACAGGGAAAAAGCAAGTCGGATTGCGTCACAGTTAGTTACAGGAGCGGTGACGATCAATGATGTGCTGATTACTGTTGCTAATCATCATTTACCATTTGGAGGTGCCAAACAAAGTGGCATTGGCCGCTATCATGGCGAGCATGGATTGAAGATTTTCTGTCATGAAAAAGCGATCATGATCGATAAAGGTAAAAAGAATACAGAAATCCAATGGTATCCATATGATGGGAAATATCCGAGGTTTTTATCGTTGTTTCAGAACTACTTTTCTGGAAAACCGAACTGGATCCGTTTTGGTAAAGAATATTTGCAGTTGATTAAATTATCCAAAGGGAAACGAAGAGGATGATCCAAATATAAAAAAGATTGTTATTTTCATAATAAGTGCGTATACTATTAATATACTTAATAACTGATTTTCCTTTCAAAGGGGAGTAGCGTTAGGGTTCGCCCTAAAACAAAGTCGTCATTACGTGAATGGAAACATTCATCGGCTTTGTTGACATGTTTTCATGTTCAGCAAGACCTTTGCCTATACGGCAGAGGTCTTTTTATTTTGCCAATGCCGATAGGGAGAGAATACAAACTATTGGAGGTTGAATGGATGGAAGCATCAATATTATTGGAATATGGTTGGGTCCTTCTTATCTTGGTTGGACTAGAAGGAATACTCGCTGCGGATAATGCAGTCGTCATGGCTGTCATGGTTAAACATTTACCAAAAGAACAACAACGAAAAGCCTTGTTTTATGGTCTGATGGGAGCTTTTGTTTTCCGCTTTGCAAGTCTATTCCTTATTTCCTTTCTTGTCGACGTGTGGCAAGTTCAAGCGATCGGTGCCATTTACTTACTTTTCATTGCTTTTCAGCACATTTACAAAAAATACGTTGGTAAAGGTGAGAAGGAAGTCACAAAACCTAAAAAGCAATCTGGCTTCTGGTTGACCGTGGTAAAGGTTGAAGCTGCTGATATCGCTTTCGCAATCGATTCCATGTTGGCCGCCGTTGCACTGGCTGTTACACTTCCTGCAACAGGCTGGATGAAAGTCGGCAGTATTGACGGAGGGCAATTCGCCGTTATGTTCCTCGGTGGTATGATTGGATTGATCATTATGAGGTTTGCAGCAAATGCATTCGTGAAATTGCTTCATCAGCGTCCTTCACTTGAAACGGCAGCATTTTTGATTGTAGGTTGGGTTGGGGTGAAGTTAGCGGTATATACACTCGCACACCCTTCACTGGCTGTCATCGATCATCATTTCCCTGAATCAACTCTTTGGAAATCGATATTCTGGGTCGTATTGATTGGAATTGCCGTGGGTGCGTGGATCATTTCAAGCAAAAAAGAGAAAAAAGAGAATCAAATACAGGAAGCATAAAAAAACAGGCGTGCAAGTTTACGCCTGTTTTTTTATCTTCTTAATGTATTTATGGAGGCTACCCACACAAGACCAGGGATGTTTGCGAATGATATGTTAAAAGATGTGAATATTAAATTCTCGTTAGAAAAATGACAATTGTCCCATTGATTTGTACAATGATCCTGTAAAAGATATTTTACTGTAATTGCACTGTAATAAACGAGAAGAAACTAAGTATTTTATCATGTGGATATATTATGTGATTTCATTTATATCGCAAAAATAGTTCTTTTAGCACTGTCTTTTAGACTCGCTCCGCTTAAGATAAGTATGTTGATGCGTATTTTTGTTCAACAGGAGCGAGGTGAGCAAATGCTTGGATTGATGTTTACAGCATTCAAAAAAAAGCGTTCTTTAGAAGAAACCGTATTGAAAATTCAACAAGGCGATATAAGCCTTCGTAATGATACTATAGAGTCTTTCAAACCTTTTATTGCAAAAACCGTCTCATCAATCTGCAGACGTTACATTTACGAATCAGATGATGAATTTAGTATTGGAATGATTGCTTTTAATGAGGCAATCGATAAATATTCCCCGGAAAAAGGCCGTTCTTTATTGGCATTTGCCGAAACCCTCGTTAAACGAAGGGTTATAGATTATTTAAGAAGCCAGTCGAAACGGAAAGAAGTCCTTTTGGATTTATCTCTGAATGATGATAATGATCAAAGCCATATATATATCGATAATGAAAATTCCATGAATGAATACGAGAAGCAAAAGGAATCGGAAAGAAGAAAAGAAGAAATTCACCTTTATATAAGCCATCTACAGGATTTTGGTCTGTCATTTGAGGATTTAGTCGAAAACTCTCCAAAACATGCGGATGCCAGGAAGGGAGCTATTATGATTGCTAAATTGTTAATGGAAGATGACGAACTGAAAGAAATCCTGTTTGCAAAAAAGCGGCTGCCAGTAAAGCAGCTTGAAGGAAAAGTGGATGTAAGCAGAAAAACGATTGAACGGAACAGAAAGTACATCATTGCTGTGGCAATCATAATAAACGGAGATTTTTTGTACTTGAATGATTATATAAAAGGGGCTATCAATGGATGAAAAAAGGAGTAATTCTTTCAGTTAATAAGCGTTTTGTAACCCTATTGACCCCCGAGGGTGAATTTCTAAAAACCAAAAGGCAGGAACGGGAATATGAAGTAGGTGAGGAAATCGCTTTTTCGCCTATTAAACAAAAGGTCACTTTCGCCTTTCCCAATTTTAATTCATCTTTCAAAAAAAAGGCCGTGCTAAGCATTGCCTCCACTTTCCTGATTCTCTTTTCGTTTCTTCCATCCTATTTCTCTGAGCATGTATCGGCATACATGACAATAGATGTGAATCCCAGCATTGAATTGGAGCTTGACCATCATTTAGAAGTTCTCAAACTTAGCGGTTTAAATGAAGACGGCAAGCTTGTGATTGGTCAGCTGAAAGATTGGAAAGGTAAGGACATTAAAACGGTTACAAACCGAATCGTCGAAACGACGAAGCAACTTGGATATCTGAAAGAAAAAAAACAAATAGTCGTTTCCACAACGATATTGGATAAAGATAAAAAATTGGATAAGAACTTAAAAAAAGAGATAAAAGAAATATCAGAACAGAATAATGTTTCTAATACGAAGATGAAAGTGATTCAGGCAACAAAAAGCGATAGGAAGCAAGCAAGGGAACAAGGCATATCCACAGGTAAGTATGTCGAAAAGAAGTTAAATGAAGATAAAGAGAAGGTAAAAGTCAATACGAGGGAGTCAGCACCAGCAACGGATAAAAAAGTAGAGGAAAAGGTTGTTATTCCGAAAGAGCAGAGCGAAACGCTGAGTACAGAAAAAAAATCGGTTGAGGAAAAGAAAAAAGAGAACAATACAACAAATGAATTAAAGCAAAAGTCGGTAAATGAAGCAAAACCAAATGAACAGAAAAACTTAGGAACACCATCAGACCAAAATAAGGGAAAAACCAAAAGTGAAGATAAAAATGGAAAACGGAATGAGATAAATGACTTTAAGAAAAAAAGCATGGAATCAAAAGGAAAACCTGTCAGCAATCAAAATAATCACAGCAACCAATTTAAGGACAAGCAGAAAAATGAAAAGGAAGATAAAAGGCTTGATGGGAAAAGATATACATCGGTCAATGAAAAGGGAAGAGAAAGAGAACAGAATAATGGCGATCATATAAAGCTCGAAAGTAAAAATAAAAAAGATAAACAAGATAAAATAGTGATAAAGGTTAAACAAGATTGGGATAAGTGGAAAAAGGGTAAGGGCAATAATGGAAACGGACAAGGGAATAATTAAAAGAGTCCAGCACGGAGCTGGACTCTTAGCCATGGATATTTAATTGTGATAGTAATTATTGACCTTGACCTTTAAGTTGAGATTGAGCTTGTGCTACAAGTCGTTTCGTAATTTCTCCGCCAACTGAACCATTGGCACGTGCTGAAGTATCGGAACCTAGTTGTACACCGAATTCTGATGCAATTTCATATTTGATTTGTTCTAATGCTTGTTCAATTCCAGGAACAAGAAGGTTGTTACTGCTGTTAGCCATTTGAATCTCCCCTTTACTTTTTCAACGGCTTTTGCCGCTGTAATGATAGTATAAGTAGAATGCGGAGTTTTACTTATAGTAGCGGAATCAAACTTTTTGGTAAACCTGCCTTATTGTTGTAAGTAAGACAGTTTTAAAAGAGAATGGAAAAAAGAATGAAAAAAGGGTAAACTAGATTTTTAATGGTTATGTGATTCACATAACTATAAAGGAGTAAGAAAGGAAACTCTTTATGTTTGCTATCAAAAAAATATTATCAAAATTAACACCAGCTCAGCTTATCGTCGGTTATTATTTTTTAGCTGTCAGCATCTCGACAGCGTTGCTTAGCCTGCCGGTTGCCCTAAAACCTGGTGTTGAGTGGGAATTCATGGATGCCTTATTTACAGCTATCAGTGCTGTCAGTGTTACAGGATTAACTGTAGTCAGTACGCCTGATGTGTTAAGTGAGGCTGGCTATTTCATTCTGATGTTCGTTCTCCAGTTTGGCGGGATTGGCATCATGACACTCGGAACCTTTTTCTGGCTAATATTGGGCAAGAAGATCGGTTTGAAGGAAAGGCAATTGATCATGACCGATCAAAACCAATCGAATCTTTCGGGCCTTGTTAAATTATTGATTCAAATCATTCAGATATTCCTCGTTATTGAAATGATTGGTGCCCTGGTTTTAGGTATTTATTTTTTGAATTATTATCCAAACTGGAAAGACGCCTTCTTAAATGGCTTATTTTTGGCAGTCAGTTCCACTACCAATGCCGGTTTTGATATCACCGGTATATCGATGATTCCTTTTAAAGGGGATTACTTCGTACAGTTCATCACGATTATCCTGCTTACCCTTGGAGCCATTGGGTTTCCGGTCTTGATCGAGTTGAAAGAGTTTTTGTCCAATAGTGCCCGTACTTATAAGTTTCATTTTTCTTTGTTCACGAAGCTGACATCAGTCACTTTCTTTTTTCTTATCATTGGGGGGACGATCCTGATTTACCTGCTGGAAATGAATGGGTTCTTTAAAGGTAAGAGCTGGCATGAATCGTTCTTCTACTCGTTATTCATGTCCTCCAATACGCGAAGCGGAGGGCTAACAACAATGAATGTGGGTGACTTTTCGGAACCGACCCTTTTATTGATGAGCATATTAATGTTCATTGGGGCATCCCCAAGCTCAGTCGGGGGAGGGATCCGCACAACCACTCTGGCTATCATGATTCTTTTCTTATGGAATTTCATGAGGGGAAGGCGATCCATCAAAGTGTTCAAACGGGAGATTCATCCAGATGATATCCGAAAAGCGACAGCAGTTATGATCATGGGTTCCTTCCTGTGCATATTGGCCATCTTCATTTTATCGATTACCGAGAATTTCACTTTAACCCAAATCATTTTTGAGGTATGTTCGGCTTTCGGTTCAGTTGGCCTTTCGATGGGAATCACGCCTGATCTCAGTAATACCGGTAAAATTGTCATTATGATCATTATGTTTATTGGCCGAGTCGGGATAACGTCCCTGCTTTTTATCATTGGCCATAAAGAAGTTACGGAAAATTATCATTATCCAAAGGAACGCGTCATCATTGGGTAAATGATTTAAGTTGAAAAGAGACCTTTCCATCGAGGAAAAGTTTCAGTTTGTAGACAAAAGGGGTTCGGAATTAAAAAATTCCGAACCCCTTTTTGAAATTCCCTTTGAATTTTTGCCTGAAGTTAAGAGATTGGGGCTGGCTCTACGAGCCCACTATGTTAGGCCATTTTTGGACCTCSYCATGTCCAATTGGCCATCTTCTTTAAATTAATGGCAGCGAAAGTAAGCATCGCCTGCATCGACAATTTTTTAAGTCCCCTTAAAGTTGTCCAACGCATACCATGCTTTTCTTTTGCATCTGCGAATACACGCTCAATCGTTTCTTTACGTTTCGCATATATAGTTTTTACATCTTGATGATGACGCAGATGATCTGCTTCTTCCACATGTGTTTGCC